>JAKBMG010000205.1 GCA_021831685.1 Bacteroidota bacterium
GAGCCGCTCGGTCCAGGCGGCGATCCTTATCCTGCAATGCACGGCAAACCAGATGCAGCGACGCTCGACGAATTGGTTCGCCAAACGGCAACTTATTTTAGGGAAAGGGAAATAGCAGTGTTGCAACGATGAACTATTATAGTTTTTGCTAAGTAACTTATTTATAGAGGCTTTGCTAAAAATGTTTATACTCAAAATCTATAAAATAGTGTAGAGACTTTCAGATGTTTTTAATTTCTTTTGATTATTGCAATTAAAACGTAAACAGTTTTTTTGCTTTAATGGAAGTTACCAGAATTGAATGAGTGGCTTTATTGTCAATTTTTGCAATTTCCCCTCATTTTTCGCCCCACTTAACTTAATGGACATATCTCACCCTCCGCAATTGTAAATAACGATCGATATCATATGTCAGATTCATCAGACCAATTACTGCTCGTGCCCTCAGTTTCACAATCGTTCTGATAAAGATGCCATTCATGCCATTGGTCATAAAACCAAACACATGTTCTATTCGTACTCTGATTTTTGTTTTCTTCCGATTCATCGTTTTTTGCTCTTCGGTTAATGGCTGTTCTCTATAAAATGCAATGTTTAATTTTTAGCAAAGAGTTTTTTAGTAATAACTTTAACTGATTCATCATTTTTCAAATAAGGAGTTACAATGGCTGTATCGAGTCCTACGCGAACAATGAACAAACCTTTACAACAAACCGATGGGAATCCATCCCTTCGGGAAAAGAATTACACTACCGAATTAACAGTTCTTACTTCGCTTTTTTTTATGTGGGGATTTCTAATCGCCTTAAATGACATTTTAATTCCTCACCTTAAAGCTGTCTTTTCTCTGAATTATGCGCAGGCAATGTTGATTCAATTTTGTTTCTTCGGTGCCTACGCGCTTATATCGCTCCCTTCAGGAATATTGGTTGAAAAGATCGGTTACAAGAGAGGAATAATAATCGGATTGGTTATAGCCGGAATCGGATGTTTAGCTTTTTATCCTGCAGCAGGAACTCGATCCTATCCTTTATTTCTTCTTGCACTTTTTATTTTGTCAGCCGGCATAACGCTGCTTCAAGTTGTGGCCAATCCTTATGTAGCGATTCTCGGTAAACCGGAAACCGCATCAAGCAGATTAAATCTTACACAAGCTTTTAATTCTCTCGGAACAACAATCGCTCCTTATTTCGGTTCGCTTTTAATTCTTTCGATTGCAGTTAAAAGTACGGAAGAAATCCAGAAAATGAATTCTCTACAATTATCCGCTTACCAATTGATCGAAGCAAGCGCTGTGCAAGTCCCTTATCTTGGATTAGCAGCGGTATTATTGATTATCGCGGGCATCTTTGCTTTGATAAAGCTTCCGGAAATTGAAGCAAGCGCTGTTGCATCAAGCGGCGGTGATGGAAGCAGCTACGATTCGCATCATGAAAGCGCCTGGGGATATAGGCATTTAATTCTTGGCGCTATCGGCATTTTTGTTTACGTCGGCGCAGAGGTTTCTATCGGAAGTTTTTTAGTAAATTATTTCGGAAGTCCTGAAATAATGGGATTAAAAGTAGCCGACGCCGGTAAGTTTGTGTCTTTTTACTGGGGCGGCGCAATGATAGGAAGATTTATCGGTTCTGCTGTTCAAAGAAAAATTAAACCCGGTACCGTGCTTGCCTTCAATGCAGTAGTTGCAAGTATACTTGTTGTTACTTCGATGATTTCTTTCGGTTACTTTGCAATGTGGTCAATCCTTTTGGTCGGATTATTCAACTCAATTATGTTCCCGACAATTTTTACTTTAGCCATCAACGGTTTGGGTAAACATACCGGACAAGGTTCCGGAATTCTTTGCATGGCTATTGTTGGTGGCGCTATCATTCCCCTTGTACAAGGTTTTATCGCAGACAATATTGGAATACATCACGCATTTGTTCTTCCTGTCCTTTGCTACCTATTCATTTTCTATTATGGAATAAAGGGACACATTCCCAAAATTAAAGGCTTATAATGCCTAAGCTTGACGTAACTCTCGGTATTTATATTAGCGGAACAAACACGGTTTTTAGATTTGTTTATAAATAGGGAATCTGCGTTGCCTAATCATCCATAATAATAACTAAAATAGAAATATTAATGAAACAGTATTTAGGAAAAAAAACATTTTTAGGAGTTGGACTTGGTGCTGTACAAGCCGGTTTAATGCTTTATGAAGCCTTTAAGTCTAATAATTTTGAACGGTATATAATCCTTGAGGTGAACGCTGAGATAGTTAATTCCATAAAGAAATCTGGCAACAAGATCGTAATTAACATTGCAAAAAAGAATGGCATAACTAAATCAACAATTTCAAACTTTGAAATTTATAATCCGAATGATCCGGCTGATTACGATTCAGTAGTTTCTAGTATTTATCAAGCCGATGAAATGGCGACTGCTATACCGAGCGTTGACTTCTATGATATTGGAAAAAATTCTATCGCACGATTGTTAGCGGAAAATATTAACCCAAATAAACCTCAAATAGTATATACAGCAGAAAATAATAATTATGCTGCAGAAATGCTTCTTGAAAAAATAAAAAATTATACTGATGAATATAAACTAAAGCAATTCCAAACAATAAATACAGTCATCGGAAAGATGGGGGGAGTAATATTTGACACAGAGACAGTAAAGGAATTGGACTTAGATTGGATGACGCCATATAGCAAAACAGCAATTTTAGTCGAAGAATTTAATAATATTATTATTTCAAAAATTACTTTGCCTGGTTTTCAAAAAGGGATAGAAGTCTTTCAGGAAAAAGATGATTTACTCCCTTTTGAAGAAGCAAAACTATTCGGGCATAATGCCGTACACTCGATGTTAGGATTTTTTGCTGCGCTTCGTGGTTACAGTTATATGAGTGAAATAAAAAATGACATTTATTTATATCAGCTTGGAATAGATGCTTTCAAAAATGAGAGCGGAGCTTTCTTATTAAAAAAGTATAAAAATTTGGATGAACCTCTTTTTACCCCTGAAGGTTTTAAATTTTATGGAGAAGACTTACTTGAAAGGATGACTAATCCTTATTTACGCGATGAAGTTAAAAGAATCTGCCGGGATCCTGTTAGAAAATTAGAATACAATGACCGCCTTTTCGGGACAATTAAAGAAGCATTAAAACAAAATGTATATCCAAAAATTCTTATAAAAGCAGTTTTAGGTGGAATTTGTTATTTAATAAAAGACAAAGTTGATTCTAATACTACGTATCCCGCAGATATTGAACATATAAATGAAAATAGTGTGAAAGAGATTTTAAAAGAAATATGGAAAGATGATTCCAGTAATCCTGAGAGTAGCGAATTGATTGATTTAGTCTGCTCTGAATTAAATGATTTTTTCGAAGAGTTTATAAACATTAAAAAGTATTGAAAGGTTTCCATGGTTACACCAATATTATTGCCACAACAAGGAAATACAGTTGAAACATGCCTTATACTTGAGTGGAAAAAGAAAGAGGGCGAAGAAATTAAGAAAGGCGAAGTCATATGTGAAGTAGAGACGGACAAAGCAGTTTTCGAAATCGAGTCTCCAAGTGATGGAGTTCTTTTAAAAAGATTTTTCAACGAAGGCGATGATGTCCGAGTCTTAACTAATATTGCTGTTGTCGGGGACGAAGGGGAAAGCTATGATGAGTTTAATCCGAATTCTAGTAAGTCAAATTTTAATGGGGCGAAAGAAGAACAACAAGTTGAAGAGAACACAAACATAAATTTATCTGTTACTGTTAATGAAAATATAGAAAAGGATAATTTAATAAAAGATGGGTCCTCTTTAAGTAAAATAAAAATTTCCCCTAGAGCGAAAAAACTTGCTAATCAGTTAAAAGTATCAACTAGGGGGATCAAAGGAACCGGACCGGGCAATCGAATTATGGAAAAGGACATAATAGTTACAGCCAGGAATATGGAGCCTTTAACTCTTGCTGCTGGGGATCTAGTTAATGAAGTAGAAACTCGACCGGAGACTGGAAGCGGAATTGGTAATAGAATTACGACCGATGATATTAAAAATAAAGCACCAATTTATTCATTTGAAGAGGAGAGCATTAAAGTGGTTCCAATAAGAGGAATTAGGAAACTTATAGCTGAACGTATGCTTGAATCACTAAAAAATTCAGCTCAATTAACTTTGAATTCCAGTGCGGATGCGACAGCTTTATTAAACTTGCGAAAAAGATTTAAGAATAGTTCAATCTATAAAGAATTCCAATCCATAACTATAAATGATCTTATTCACTATGCTGTAATAAAAACGTTGCCGGGGCAACCTGAACTAAATAGCCTGCTGGTTAGAGATAAAATTGAATATTATAATAAAATTCACCTTGGTTTTGCAGTCGATACACCACGAGGATTAATGGTGCCCGTAATTAAGAATGCTCAGAATTTAAATTTACTTAAACTGAGTCATGAAGCAAGACGTCTTGCAGCAGCTTCTCTTTCAGGAAAGATCGATACTGAAGAATTAAGTGGTGCAACTTTTACAGTAACGAACTTAGGAAGTTTAGGTATTGAATCATTTACACCGGTTCTCAATTTACCACAAACTGGAATTTTAGGAATAAATACTATAGCATTAAAACCAATTGACCGGGGTAACGGGGTAGAATTTATTCCGCATATTTCATTTTCCTTAACGGTAGATCATCGAGCAATTGATGGCGCTGTCGGAGCTCGATTTTTACAGAGTCTGGCAAACACGTTATTAGAAATAGATTTAGTGATAACTTCGGATATAATGAGGAAATAAATGTCAGATAGAAAATATGATTTAATTATTATTGGTGCTGGCCCGGGTGGATATCTTGCTGCAGAAAGAGCTGGGGCTATTGGCAAAAAAACTTTACTTATTGAGAAAGATAAAGCTCTCGGAGGTGTATGTTTAAATAAAGGTTGCATACCTACGAAAGCACTTTTGAACTCTGCAAAGATTTTTTATTCTGCACAGAATAGTCAACAATTGGGAATTTCTGTTTCTGGGGTAGAATATGATTTGAAAAAGGCAATGGAGTGGAAAGCTAAGGCAGTATCAACCTTAACAAAAGGGGTTGAGTATCAAATGAAGCGACATAAAGTGGAAGTTATTTCTGGTATAGCAAAAATTGAAAAGCCTAATGAAGTTGCAGTAGGTAGTGAAAAATATACAACGGAAAATATAATTGTTGCAACCGGTTCTTCTCCTGTTAAACTTTCTATCGCAGGTTCTGACAAACCACATGTACTAACAAGCGATGAACTATTGGAAATAAAAAAGCTACCCAAGGATTTAGTAATTATTGGTGGTGGAGTAATTGGAATAGAGTTCGCGTCATATTTCAGTATGCTTGGAACTAATGTGACTATAGTTGAATTATTGCCCGAGATATTGCCAAACTTCGACAAGGAAATTTCAGCGCTAATGCGGACAGCATTAAAACAGTGTAGATTTATTTTGGGTGCAAAAGTTATATCGATTGAAGACAATAAAGTCAGCTTTATCACGGATGATAAGATGGAATACTGCCAAGCTGATATAGTTTTAATGGCAGTAGGCAGAAAGCCCAATGTCGAAAATTTAGGATTAGAAAATATTAATGTTGATTTTGATAACAGAGGTATAAAAGTGAATGACAGGATGCAGACGAATATTCCTAAGGTATATGCTGTAGGAGATGTTACAGGTAAATCCTTATTAGCACATTCTGCCTATCGAATGGGAGAGGTTGCAGTAAATAATATTTTTTTGCAAAAAGATAAGATGAGATATAATGCAATTCCATGGGTGGTTTACAGTTATCCGGAACTTTCTGGAGTCGGTTTAACCGAAGAACAGGCTAAGAAAGAAGGACGTAATGTTAAAGTGAGTTCTTTGCAAATGCGCACAAATGGAAGATTTGTAGCAGAGCATGGAAACGAAAAAGGAATTTGCAAAGTTATTGTAGATGCAGATTCAAATGTATTATTAGGAGTGACTCTTTTAGGTGGTTTAAATTCGGAAATTATATATGGAGCTGCTGCTATGATTGAGGATGAATTTAGAGTGAAAGATATTAAAGATATAATTTTCCCACACCCCACTGTATCGGAAATAATTAAAGATGCGATATGGGAATTAAATTAAAGAAAAACAAAAAATAGGAGTAATATTGTGCCTAGGAATATTGTAATTAGTCCAGAAGTAGTAAAGAGAAGAGAAATATTAAAAATAAAAGATATTAGTCTAAATCAATATAAACCGGATTTTAAAGTTGAATATAAAAAATATGGTAAAGATACTTTAATACAGGTCTTAGCAGATATGTTATTGATACGTCAGTTTGAGACTAGCTTAAATGACATAAAAATTGAAGGAGCATATCAGGGTATTCAATATAATCATAAAGGCCCGGCGCATTTATCTATCGGCCAGGAAGCTGCTGCTGTAGGACAGTCATTAAATTTAACTAAAGACGATTTTATTTTTGGTTCTCACAGAAGTCATGGCGAAATATTAGCTAAGTGTTTCTCTGTTGTTCACAAACTCAAAGAGAGTGAACTTGTAAAGATCATGAGTTCTTATATGAATGGTGATATCTTAAGACCTGTTGAGTCATCCCAGTATAAGAGTACCAAAGATTTAGCCATCAATTTTATTCTATACGGTACGATGTCTGAAATATTTGCTAAAGAAACTGGTTTTAACATGGGGCTTGGTAGCTCAATGCACGCTTTCTTTGCTCCTTTTGGAAGTATGCCGAATAATGCTATTGTCGGTGGTTCTTCAGACATTGCTACAGGTGCAGCCCTTTTTAAACGTATCAATTATAAACCAGGTATAGTCATCGCAAATATTGGAGATGGGGCATCCGGTACTGGTCCAACCTGGGAAGCGATGATACTTGCTTCTATGGATCAATACAATACCCTTTGGGATAAGAAAGTTGGAGGTGCACCTCCAATCATATTTAACTTTATGAATAATTTTTACGGAATGGGTGGTCAGACCTTTGGTGAAACAATGGGATTTGGTATTCTTGCACGAATTGGAGCGGGAGTAAATGAGGATGGTATGCATAGCGAAAGAGTGAATGGAGCTAATCCATTAGCTGTTGCAGATGCTATTGAAAGAAAAAGAAAGATTTTAGAAAAAGGAAAGGGACCTGTTTTACTTGATACAATTACATACCGTTTTTCGGGTCACTCACCTTCTGATGCTTCGTCTTACAGAACAAAAGAAGAATTAAAATTATGGTTGAATGAGGATCCTATTATTGAATATAGTAATTACCTAATAAACAATCAGGTAATTACTAAAGATGAATTTGAAGCAATGCATAATACTGCGGTTGAGTCAATTAAGAATACATTAAAGTTGGCTATATCACCTGAGATTTCTCCACGGATCAGCCTTCAATCAGAAATAATAGGAGATTTGATGTTTTCCAATAAAAAGATTGAAAAGTTTGATGACAGAGAGCCCGAAATTCTTCTTTCAAAGGAAGATAATTCTCGTGTAAAATCTCTTGAGAAAAAAGTCCGGTATGGATTTGATGATGAAGATAAACCGATTTCTAAAGCAAAATTATTTTTGTATCGCGACGCTTTATTTGAAGCTATTTTACATAGAGTATACATTGACCCCACTATGGTAATTTATGGGGAAGAAAATAGAGATTGGGGAGGAGCATTTGCTGTATATCGCGGTTTAACCGAGGCCCTTCCTTATCACCGGTTATTTAATACACCAATCTCCGAAGGCGCCATCGTTGGATCTGCAACTGGTTATGCAATGTGCGGCGGTCGTGTTCTTGCTGAACTTATGTATTGTGATTTTTTAGGACGGGCAGGCGATGAAGTTTTTAACCAAATGTCAAAATGGCAAGCAATGTCGGCTGGAGTGCTCAAAATGCCTTTTGTCCTGCGTGTTTCTATTGGAAATAAATATGGCGCTCAGCATTCTCAGGATTGGACTGCAATAGTTGCACACATTCCCGGGCTAAAGGTAATGTTTCCAGCTACACCGTACGATGCTAAAGGAATGCTTAATTTGGCTTTAAGCGGAAGCGATCCCGTAATATTTTTTGAAAGCCAAAGGTTGTATGATATGGGTGAAATGTTTGTTAAAAGCGGTGTTCCACAAGGATACTATGAAATTGAAGAAGGAGAGCCCGTCATTAGGAGAGAGGGGAAAGATATAACAATCGTAACAATTGGGTCAACATTGTATACTGCGATAAATGCAGCAGAAATCCTTGAAAAGGAATTTCAGCTAAGTGCTGAAATCATAGATGCTCGTTTTATTAATCCACTTAATTATGATAAAATTATTGAATCTGTTCAAAAAACTGGAAAAATCATTTTAAGCTCTGATGCTGTAGAACGTGGGTCATTTCTGAATGTAATAGCAACTCAGATAACACAACTAGCGTTTGATTATTTAGATGCTCCCCCAGTTATTGTAGGCGCAAGAAATTGGATTACTCCGGGAGCTGAAATGGAAGAAATGTTTTTCCCGCAAAAAGAATGGCTAATAGATGCAATTCATGAACGCATTTATCCTCTACCTGGATATAAGGCATCAACTAACCAGACCTTGGGGGAAATGAACAGACGAAACAAAAAAGGTATTTAATAAAAAGTGAATTAATTATGAAAACTACAGCATTAAGATTATATGGCAAAAATGATTTAAGGCTTGAGACTTTTGAATTGCCTGAAATAAAAGACGATGAAGTCCTTGCAAATGTTACAACCAATAGTATATGTATGTCTGACTATAAAGCAGTTATTCAAGGCGCAGACCATAAAAGAGTTACCAAGGATATAGCTGAGAAGCCAATAATCATTGGCCATGAGCAATGTGGTACTATATTAAAAGTTGGAGAAAAATTAAAGGATAAATTTAAAGAGGGAATGAAATACAGTATACAACCCGCAGTCAACTATCCGGGTAAAGAAAGTCAAGCAGTTGGCTATTCTTATCAATATGTTGGGGGTGATGCTACTAAAATAGTTATTCATTCCGAAATTATGGAGATGAATTGTCTTGTCCCATACTATGGTGATTCTTTTTTCCAAGCATCTCTTTCGGAGCCAATAGCATGCATATTGGGGGCATTGAAATCACAATATCATGTTAAAGCTCAACAATATGAACATGAAATGGGGGTAAAAAAAGGAGGCAATTTGGCTCTATTGGGCGGAGCCGGTCCTATGGGGCTCGAGTTTCTTGATATCTTATTACATAGTGAAAAGAAACCAAAATTAATAGTACTAACTGATATAGATCAAACCAAGCTAGATCGGGCAGCAATATTATTTCCACCGGACGCTGCAGTCAAAAATGGAGTTAATTTATTTTATGTTAATGTTAGTAATAAAGATACTGTCAAAAAGTTAATGGATTTATCAGGTAATAAAGGCTACGATGATATTTTTGTTATGGTGCCAAATGGAGTGGTTGTAGAACAGGCTTCAATGATTCTGGGATCAGATGGATGTCTAAACTTTTTTACCGGTCCTTCTAATCAAAATTTTACGGCACCTTTTAATTTTTATAATGTACATTATTATGGTCATCACGTAATTGGTTCAGTTGGTTCTACTACAGAAGATATGCTGGATGCTCTGGATATTATAGGCAAAGGGATCATTAATCCGGCAATAATGATTACCCACGTTGGTGGTTTAGACTCAACCGGAGAAACAATACTAAATCTTCCTAACATTCCGGGAGGCAAGAAATTAATATATACAGGCATTTCTTTGCCATTGGTTGCCTTGGAAGATTTTGAAGCAAAAGGTGAAACTGATTCTTTATTTAATTCTCTTTCACAAATAATTAAGAAGACAAAAGGAATTTGGTCTAAAGAAGCTGAAGATTATTTGCTCAATCATGCTACACCGATTGATATATAACAAAAGTAATTTAATTTTTCTTTTACAAGTCATTTTTATTTGTCAGTTAAACATTAAAAAACAAGGATAATCATGAATAATTTGTTGAATCTAATTAATTATGGACAAAGCTATTGGCTGGATAATTTAACGCGTGGGAAAATTAATAGCGGCGAATTGAAAAGAAGGATAACAGATGAGGGACTTTTTGGAATTACCACAAACCCAAGTATTTTTAATAATGCTATTTCGAATAGCAAAGATTATAACAATCAGATGATTGAACTTTTTAATCAAAAAAAACAAGTTTATGAAGTTTATGAAGAACTTGCTATCAAAGACGTTCAAGACGCCTGTGACATTATGCGGCCTGTTTTTGATAAATCAGATGGAGTAGACGGATTTGTAAGTTTAGAAGTTTCTCCTCATTTAGCCCATGATACCGAAGGGACAATCAATGAGGCAAGGAGGTTACATAAGAAATTAAATCGTAAAAATTGTTTCATTAAAATTCCTGCAACTGATGAGGGTATTCCTGCTATTGAAGAAATGCTTTACGATGGTATTAATATAAACGTTACACTTCTTTTCTCAATTCGAGGTTATGAAGCAGTTGCAGAAGCTTATTTAAAAGCTCTCGAACGAAGGGTTGCAGAAGGTAAATCAATTAAAGATATTAGATCAGTCGCAAGCTTTTTCTTAAGTAGAATAGATGTTTTAGTTGATCGACTTTTATCTCAACTTCCATTTCAAGAAGAGAAGCATGGTGAATTACCGTATCCTAAAGATCTGTTTGGCAAAGCGGCAATTGCAAATGCAAAACTAGCGTATCAAGCATTTGGTAGAATTTTCATTGGTGAAAGATGGAATGCGTTAAAAAGAAAAGGTGCACATGTCCAAAGACCATTGTGGGCAAGTACAGGGACTAAAAATCCAAATTATAGTGACGTCAAATATGTAGAACCACTCATAGGGCAAAATACTGTAAATACTCTTCCGGATGAAACTATTGCTGCTTTCGCAAATCATGGTGTCGCTGTAAAAGATACAATATTAAATGATATTAACGGCGCCGAAAAAGTACTGCTTGATTTGAACAAGTTAGGTGTTGATATTAATGATGTCGGTCAGCAATTATTAAATGAAGGGATTAAAAAATTTGAAGAAGCTTATGATATGCTGTTGAGCAATATAAATGCGAATAGGGAAAAAATTATTGGGGAAAAATAAATCATGTGGCTTAAACTATGGTTACTTTTTTCAAAATAATTTTTGAATAACATAAAATAATAATTTTTAAAGGTCAAATAAACTATGAAAAGAAGTGAAGTAAATTCGATTATTACTGAAGCAAAAATTTTTTTTGAACAACATCAGTTCAAATTACCACAATGGGCTGAATGGTCACCAGAAAAATGGAGAGGCATTTATGGTAAGTGTTCTGAGATCATAGATAATAAACTCGGCTGGGATATAACCGATTTTGGAAGCGGTGAATTCAAGAAACAAGGATTATCTCTTTTTACTTTACGTAACGGCAATTGGAGTAAAAAAGATAAGAGGTACTGTGAGAAGATTATGATAGCTGATGAAGAACAGGAGACACCGTTACATTTTCATTGGAATAAAACTGAAGATATCATTAATAGGGGGGGCGGAAATCTGGTTATGGAACTTTATTTGTCTACTGCTGACGATAAATTATCTGAAGAACCGGTGAAAGTCAGTATTGATGGTGTGCTAACGACAGTTAAGCCCGGAGAATCCATTATTTTACTACCCGGTCAAAGCATATGCCTAAAGTCCAGAGTTTATCACAAGTTTTATGGGCAGAAAGGAAAAGGAAGAGTATTAATAGGAGAAGTTAGTGCGGTAAATGATGACGCGAACGATAACCGTTTTTATGATAAGATCGGCAGGTTTCCTGAAATCGTTGAAGATGTAAAACCAGTTTTTCTGCTCGCAAACGATTATGAAGAATACCTTTAATCAATATTACAAATAAGTAATTATTATTATGCCAAGAAAGATTGTTGTTTCCGGAATAGGTTGTTGTCTTGTTGACCTTTTATTTAATGACATCGATTTTAACAGTGATACCATTCGGCCATATCTTTCCCAAAAACGTGGCGATGGGGGTTTAACCCCAGGTCAACTTGTTTTTAAGGAGGAATTTGAAAAATTTTGCAGAACTGATCTAGATGATGTTCTGAATCGTATTACAAAAGGAAAATATTATGATAAGATTAATATTGGCGGTCCATCGATTGTCTCATTGATAAACGTGGCACAACTAACTGATAAAGGACAGTGTGAAGTACGTTTCTATGGACGTGGTGGAAAAGATGATATAGGACAATTCCTACTTTCCTCACTTAAGAAAACACCGGTAATTCTGAAAGATTATAAACTTATTGATAATCGAACTCCATCTACAGTTGTATTATCTGACCGTTCATACGATAAAGGTCATGGGGAGAGAATGTTTATTAACTCAATAGGTGCTGCCTGGAATTACCAACCTGATGAAATAGACGACGACTTTTTTAGCTCCGATATTGTTGTTTTTGGTGGTACTGCTCTAGTACCACAGATTCACGACCATATGGCGGCCCTTTTGAAAAAGGCTAAATCAAAGAGATGCATCACGATAGTAAATACAGTATTTGATTTCAGGAACGAAAAGGCAAATCCTTCAAAGAAATGGCCGCTGGGAGAAAACGATGAAAGTTATAAATATATTGATCTTCTGATCGCCGACCAGATGGAAGCGTTCCGCCTAAGTGGTGAACATGATACTGGTTCTGCAGTCAAATTTTTCATTGGGAAAAAAGTTTCATCACTAATAATTACTAATGGATCACAAAATATTACTGCGTACTCTGATGGTCATTTTTTTAGATCGTCAGATATCATTGAGATGCCAGTTTCACGCAAAGTCACGACTGAACTTGAAAATTTTCAAGGTGGTGATACTACTGGTTGTGGCGATAATTTTGTTGGCGGCGTAATAGTATCTATCGTTGAACAATTACAGAAGGGTGTCAACCATCCGGATCTTCAAGAGGCTTGTAGCTGGGGAATAGTATTGGGCGGTTTTGCCTGTTTCTATATGGGAGGAACCTATTTTGAAGAAAGTATAGGTGAAAAACGGGACAGGATTATACCTTATTACGAATCTTATAAAAAACAAATATCCGGTTGATGTCCATAAAATAGTGATTTTCGGGAACGGTAAGATTGGTCAGTTTTTTATTAGGTAGCTTTTCGGAAGTGCTGGTTATAAAGTAGCTTTAGTCGATGTTGTCCAGGTTATTGTTGCCAGATTTAACAGGCGGGGAAGTTATCGGATTATAATAAAGGAGAAAAAGACAAGGAGGTTGTCGTCCAAAATGTGCAGGCAATTCCGTTTTTATTACACAAAAGGTAATAGAAGCTGTATCTACGGACAGAAAAAAGATTGAAAAGAACTAAATGTATACAGTTTACAATCATTTGTATTTAAGTGGGCACCTTGACCATTAAAAATTATATGATAAAAATTGAAAACAGAAAAGTGTTACTTAAGGTAAATTTAACTGGCGGATCATATTTTGATTTTCATTTTAAAGATTTGCCAATAAATCCCTTAAGTTTTTATTCTAAAGAGTCAGAGGGGCCTGCTTATAGGGGGCATTTTCTGTGTTTTGATCGTTGGGGTCCACCCACTGATGCAGAAAAAGCAAATGGAGTTAAACATCATGGGGAGGCTAACGGTGTAAAATGGAAGCTACTGGTTGCACCTCAAACCAAAGATAATTTGATCATCTGTTCAATGATGTGCTGCCTGCCAATAGGGGGTTTACAATTGACAAGAAAAATTGAATTATCTGAAGATGAATCGATATTTTTCGTGACGGAAGAGATTAAAAATCTAAATAAATATGGTCGCATGTTTAATATCGTGCAACACGTATCGTTAGCCCCTCCTTTCCTTGATAAGTCTACACTTTTTGATAATAATACTGAAAAAGGTTTTGAAGATAAAGAGGATGGTAGTTTCAACCAAGAAGAACCTATTATAAAATGGCCTGAAGTAAATCATAATGGAGAAAATGTAAGCTTACGTCAATTTGAGAATAAATGGCCCAGAGTATCTTCTTTTGTATACAATCAAAATGACAGATATGGTTGGGTAACAGCTTGTAGTCCAGGGAAAAGGCTTATGTTAGGATATATATGGAAAATAGAAGATTATCCGTGGATTAATTTTTGGCGTGCAATGGAAGATGGCGTTCCTATGGCTTTTGGGATGGAATTTGGAACTACAGGGTTGCATGAACCATTCCCAGTAGTAGCTAAAAAAGGGAAAATTTTTGACCGAAATATTTATGCTTTTATAGATGCCAATGAAGTTATTACTAAATCTTTTACGGCTTTTTTGGCCAAAATTCCCGAAGATTACAAAGGTGTTGAGAAAATTGAAATCAGCAATTCTTTGATAATTGTAAAAGAAAAAAACATTTTCTCCCAGGATATAATTTATCATATAAAATAAACAACGTTAAAGCATAGCGCGGCAAGCCGCAATGGAATATGTTTGATGGAATATGTAAAACAAATTTGAAATATCTTGACACAAAAAACAAAGATTTAAATGGCAATACTATATAAACTCAAAATTAGAAGGTGGATTCTTTAATCATAATGCTAAAGAAGGTGTAAGCAAGAATTGAAGTGTCTTAAACTATAAATTATTGAAAATTAAGAACAATGAACAAGAATCTTTTATTTGCAACAGTTGTATCTGCACTGGGCAGTTTTCTTTTCGGTTTCGATACTGCAGTAATTTCAGGTACTACAAAATTCATTACGCAGTATTTTAATCTTACAGATGCGTTGCTTGGTATTACAGTATCAATCGCACTTATCGGAACAGTAATTGGATCCATTGCCGTTGGTAAACCAGGAGATGTGTACGGTAGACGTTCGATGCTCTCTTTTTGCAGTCTACTATATTTCATTTCAGCATTCGGTTGCGCTTTATCTAATAACTGGTACATGCTGCTGGGTTCTCGATTCATCGGAGGTGTAGGTATTGGTGCCGCCTCGGTAATGGCGCCAATGTATATTGCGGAAATTTCACCGGGAAGACTTAGAGGCAGATTAGTCGCTGTTGCCCAGTTCAATATCGTCTTTGGTATTCTGGTTGCATTCTTTTCAAATTATTTATTGGTTGATACAGGTGTTAATAACTGGCGCTGGATGTTTGGGGTTATGGCTGTACCTGCTGCTCTCTTTTTCCTTTTGCTCTTCCTTGTACCCGAAAGTCCACGCTGGCTTGTAAAGAAAAATCTTGTAGATAAAGCCCGGAATGTTCTTCAAAAGGTCGGTGCAGAAAATGTAGAATCTGAACTTACTGATATTGTCAATTCTTTGAAGGAAGAAACCGGACATGTTAGCACAAAATTATTTCAGAAAAAATATAGCTTCGCAATTATTTGCGCCGTTCTGTTAGCTGTATTTAACCAATTATCCGGTATTAATGTAATTATGTACTACGCACCTCTGATTTTCGAGAAAGCGGGGGCAAGCACTAATTCTGCGATGCTGCAAGCTGTAGCTGTGGGTGTAACAAATATGATATTTACAATAATAGCAATGTTCTTCATTGATAAGTTGGGGCGTAAAACATTGCTTCTAATCGGAGCTGTTGGAATGTGCCTTTCATTGGCTGGAGCCGCCTTTCATTATTATGATGAAAATCTTTTCGGTAGTACCGGAGTGGTGGTATTTATAGTCGGCTTTATTGCTTTTTTTGCATTCTCCCAGGGTGCGGTTATATGGGTATTCTTATCAGAGATATTTCCAAATAGAGTCAGATCAAAAGGACAGGCACTTGGCTCATTTACTCACTGGATAATGAATGCCATTATCGGTCTAGTCTTTCCTATAGTGCTGACGAAATTCGGTGGAGGCAATATATTTATGTTTTTCTCCTTAATGATGATACCATTTTTTTTCTTTGTCTGGAAAATGATGCCGGAAACTAAGGGGAAATCTTTAGAAGAATTAGAAAGAGTAGTAATATCGGGTGCCTAAAAGTTGTTGTTAACAATGCAATTACACAAAAACTCTAAATAAATCACTTTTGCTAGTAAAGATTTCTCTAAGCCAGCATTGTTTTATTTCTTCAACTATCCTGCTTACAAAGAATTTCCGACAAAGCACGCAAAATTTTCTGATGCGACTCCTGTAAAACTTGGTTCTGTTAGGGACGCAAATAAAAGGACCATATATAAATAATATCACAATCTAAGAGAGAATAATATGTCATTAATTTTAGATCGCAGTCATGTGTTAGAGGTTTATGTAGAAGCTCATGAACGAAAAAGGGTAATACCTTCATTTAATGCAGAAAATCTTACTACAATAGAAGCAATATTGGAAGCAGTATATAAACACGGACAGAGGATAGGTATAAATAATTTACCTATCATTATTGGAATTACAAACAGTTATGCATCCCGGCCACAATCTGTATTTTATACTAATACAAAAAAATGGGATATTGGGCTTATGTTGTTTCTGAAGAATTTGGAGGTGCTAACGTCACAAGATTCTCCATATCGAAACATTAGGGTTATGATTCATCTGGATCATATTCAATGGGATTGGGATAGACAGTTGCTAAATTGGGATATGGGACAATTCTCATCAATTATGTACGATGCTTCTACATTGCCTCTTGAAAAAAATATAGTAAGCACTGCTGAATTTGTTGAGCTTCATAAAAAACAAATTTTAATTGAAGGTGCATGTGATGAAATCGAAAAGGTCTCTGATAATGGTAACGGTCATTTAACAACTCCAGACCAAGCGGAAAAATATTTTAATGAGACAGGTATTGATATTATGGTAGCTAACTTAGGCACTGAACATAGAGCATCTGCATCAACTCTACAATACGAAGGACAACTAGCCAGAGCAATCTCTCAAAGAATTGGACCTCGATTATGTTTACATGGCGCATCTTCTATAGCAGAAGAACAAATAGCTCATTTCTTTGAAGATGGCATTT
>JAKBMG010000171.1 GCA_021831685.1 Bacteroidota bacterium
ATTGCGCTGCGTTGCTGTATGTATAGCAATCAATGGGAAGATTTTTGGGAAAAACGGGCAGCTTAGCGATATTTGAAATAATTTTTCTGTCGCACACCCGATTTCACGGGACAGGTTGAATGATGCTTGGTTTCATGATATATTAAACCTTTTGCATGTTTGCATGTTACTGGTTGCATGATTGAAGTCTCCTATGGGGTAAAGTGAATTAATAATATTACTACTAAAGCCGTTGTTAGCGCACCGAATAGGAATGTGTTGTAAAATGGCGGTTCGATTCTTTCTGTAATTGTTTCTTTGATTTTTAAGGTATCTATCCTTGTCATAAAAATCGTATCAATACGGACCAGGTCTTTTGTAGTAAGAGCAAGGAAATAATCTAATGCAAGATTTCCGTCTGCAGCCGGCTGAATGATTAATGATAACTTGCAGCTGCTATCAGCAGTTGAGTATTTGTAAGTTGAATCCTCTGCGGAATGATGAAGGATAATTTTTTCATGTAAGGATTTTGTTTTGGTTGTTACTGAGTCTTTGCCTTGTTTGTAGAGCTGCTGTGTCTTTCCGGGGGAATAAGTTGTTTCGGTTTTGATTTGTTTTTCCGGAACTACTTTTTTAATAGGGCGGAATAGGATAAAGAGGACGGATATTAAAATGATTATTCCGGCGATATATAAAATTTTGTTTTGCATGTTAATCCTTTCAAGGAATTTGATGAATCAAATTCCTACGTTTTTATAATCTCAATTCTGTTGAACCATCCGATGAAGATTTCTTGGGAATGATCTCTTTCCATGATTTCGATGTAACGCTTTGCTTGATAGAAATTGAGAAGGTTAAATAAAAGCTTTTCTTCGTTGGCAGCGATTGATTTATTTAGAGCTGCCAATGTTTGTGTCCCGATAATTCCGTCTATCAGGATATCCGGGTAAAGACGTGCGTTTCTGTTTAGGAGGTTGATGGTCCTTTGAAGAATTTCCGAAGCTGGCGGCACTCCAAGGTTGATTGAGCTTTCGAAGAGTTCATCTGCGATGAGCTGCGAAGGTAGAAGATCTCCTTGAATTTTGTTCCAGAATTCGGTGTGATAAAAATTTGTTACTGCTGTCTGTAGAGCTGTGCTATTATTGAGTTGTTGCACAGATTTATAATCTGTGCTACGGTAGATGCTGTCTATGATTTTCCAGCCTGGCCAGGCAGGATGTTTTGTCCGGGAAATGCCTTTGTATGTGAAGCCGCCGTGATCGGCTTTGTTGTTGCTAATGAATCCTTCGGATTGAATTGCTTTGTTGAAGGAAATTTGAAAATCGGGCGTCATGATTTTTACTTTCTTTTTGCGGCAAAGAAAGTATTAGAAGATAAGGGATACACTGTAGAATTAGGAAAGGATTTTTTTTGTACTTTTCTTAGCGTAAGAAAAGAGTACCCAAAGAATCATGCGCTGAAAAAGAATTGCTAAATTTTCATTCCGTTCCTCTAAGAGAAAATAACTCGCCCGATAAAATCGGACTCAAACAGATTTTCTCTTTTAACGCTTCACTACATGAAATTTCTTCACGCAATTCTTTTAAGGCGCGGAGGAGGAGTTGTTGGAGTTTTCTGAAAAGTTCTGAACGGCTTTTAAGCCGAAGGCGGAGGTAAGGAGAGTGAGCTTTTCCCAAGTTAGTGTATAGATGCCTTTGGAATGGAATTCCATTAGCCAGTCTGCAATGAACCAGAGGACAATGATAAGCATTGAGATTCTTGTGGAGCTAAGATTGCCTTGGTTGTCAGAAAATATTTGTTTGAGTAATGGAAAGATTTTTTGTAATGGTTGCATGGTAAACTTTTTTGAATGCAAAAAAGTTAGAATGGAATTTTAGAAGCACTGTAGAAGAGAGGAAGGGTCAATATTTTTTTACTTATTTTGTTCGTTCTAGTAATAATAAGCAATTATAAAAATCGCCTTGTTTGCAGTTTAGTACTAACTTTTCATTGCTGACAATAATTAATGGAATGGACATTAATAGAATTGTAAATTATTCCGTCAGAAATAAATAGAAATACTATAACATATTTCTTCGCTGAGATAAAGAGTCTTAATGGAAATTCAAAAACACATTATAGACTCACTTGCTAATTTGAAAAATTTATATTAAATATTCTAAAAAGAAACCTTTAACTTTAATTAACTTACCTAAGGCAACTGATGAAGAAGATAGACTTAAAAACAATTGAAAAGAAAATAGTTCTCCGCCAATTAAAGATTGACGATCTTGAACAGCTTATTCGTATGCAGGAACTTTGTTTTCCAGGAATGCAGACCTGGAAGCGCGAACAGATCGAAAGCCAGCTGAAATATTTCCCAGAAGGACAAATCTGTGTTGAACTCGACGGGCAAATTGTTGCTTCCTCCAGCAGCCTGATAATCGATTTTGATCTTTACGATGAAAGCGATAACTGGAAAACCTTAAGCGATCACGGTTATATATCAAATCATGAGCCTGAAGGAGAAACTTTATATGGAATTGAAATAATGACTCATCCTAAATATAGAGGGATGAAACTTGCGCGACGCTTATACGAAGCACGAAAAGATATTGCAATAAAACATAATTTAAAAAATATAGTTATAGGGGGCAGAATACCAGGCTACAAAAAATACAAAAATAAAATGACAGCTCGAGAGTATGTCGATAAAGTCTTGAGCAAAGATTTGCACGATCCGGTACTTACGGCGCAGCTTGCGAACGGATTCGTATTGAAGAGAATAATCCCTTCGTACTTAATCAGTGATGAAGAATCGGGCGGATTCGCAACTCTGCTTGAATGGTCCAATATTGATTATGCACCTAAAAAAGGGAAGAAAATTGTCAGTTCTAAAAAAGTTAGAATTTGCGCTGTGCAGTACCAGATGAGGGAAATAGATAATTTTGAAGACTTCGCTCAGCAGTGCGAATATTTTACTGATGTTGCTTCCGGTTATAAAAGTGATTTTGTCTTGTTTCCTGAAATATTTACACTCCAGCTTTTATCTTTTCTTCTGAACGAAAGACCGGGCATAGCGGTTCGCAAGCTGGCGGAATATACTCCGCGTTATCTCGAGCTGTTCAACAACTTATCGATTAAATACAATTTGAATATTATAGGAGGATCCCACTTCACTTTAGAAGAAGATAAACTATATAATATAGCTTATCTTTTCAGAAGAGACGGTTCGATGGAAAAACAGTATAAAATACACGTAACACCGAATGAGAAAAGATGGTGGGGAATACAGCCCGGAAATAAGATAGAAGTTTTCGATACCGATAGAGGAAAAATTAATATACAGATATGCTACGATGTTGAATTTCCCGAGCTAAGTAGAATTGCCGTTGCAAAGGGAGCCGAGATAATATTCGTTCCTTTTTGTACGGATGAAAGATACGGTTACTTAAGAGTAAGACAATGCGTACAGGCGCGTTGTATTGAAAACGGAGTATATGCTGCGATGGCAGGCAATGTCGGAAATCTTCCGTTCGTTGAGAATATGGACATTCAGTATGCGCAATCGGGAATTTTTACTCCTTCCGATTTTATGTTTTCAAGAGACGCAATTGCTGCCGAGTGCACGCCAAATGTAGAAACCGTTGTTATACATGATGTCGATCTTGAGCTGCTGAAAAGGCACAGGTCTCAGGGCAGTACTTTAAACTGGTTTGATAGAAGGCAGGACCTTTATGAAGTAATTCTTAAGAAATAATATGGTAAAAAATCAAGTTTAATTTATAAAAACAAAATGAAAATATTTGATATTGCCAAATGGCTTGAAAAAACTATAGGATTCAGCGCCGATCTGCAGGCAAAGTTATTAACATCTATTGTTATAATCTTTATACTATGGCTAATAAGAAAAATAATTCTTAGAATATATTTTCGTAAAATCGCCGACGTGCGGTCGAGATACAGGGCCCAGAAGTCTTCCGTTTATATAGCCTCTTTAATGGGTTTTTTATTAATAGGAAAAATATGGTTCGAGGGATTCGCATCGCTTGCCACATTTCTAGGATTGATAACCGCCGGTTTGGCAATTGCCTTAAGAGATCCTTTGGTTAACCTTGCAGGGTGGGTTTTTATTATTTGGAGAAAGCCTTTTGTAGTCGGCGATAGAATACAGATCGGGAATAATTCCGGCGATGTTATAGATGTAAGAATTTTTCAATTTACGTTGATGGAAATTGGTAACTGGGTGGATGCGGAACAATCGACAGGAAGAATTATGCACATTCCAAACGGGAAAATTTTTAACGAGGTGCAGGCAAACTATACTACCGGATTTAATTATATTTGGAATGAAATTCCCGTGCTTGTGACATTTGAGAGCGACTGGAAAAAAGCGAAGGGAATTTTGACATCGATAATAAACAAAGATGCCGAGCATTTAAGCGGGACCGCCGAAGAAAAAATAAAGGAAGCGTCGCGAAAGTTTATGATTTTCTATACTAAGCTTACACCCATTGTTTATATAAGCGTTAAAGACAGCGGGGTAATGCTTACAATACGATATTTCTGCGATCCGAGAAGAAGACGGGAGAGTGAAGAGAAAATCTGGGAAGATATACTAATCGAATTTTCAAAATGCGATAATATTGATTTTGCGTATCCCACACAAAGGTTTTATAATAACCTCAGAGAAGGAAAAACAGGTACAAAGGCTCCTTTAGGATAAATTAACAAGAAAGCTAAATAGTTAAGAATAATTTATTTTTAAACTAGAATTCATTTTTTAAGACATGTTAATTTTGCTAAAGTTAATAATGATTAAATTTTAATAACAATTTTATGAATACTATGAACGACAATACATTATCGGATTATTCAAAGAAATTTAGCGAACTAAAAACAATTTTCGATTCGCTTCCAGATGGAATTGTTGCAATAATAAATAAAGATATGGTTATTGTAGCAGCAAATCATGCGGTGACAAAATTATTAAATCTAACCCCACGCAGCATAGTTGGGAACTCGGTTGAAGCAATATTTAAGAAGAGATCGCCTGCCTTATATGAGGTTATACAACAAACAATTCAAAATAAAAAAGGTATCCGGAATTTTACAGTTGAATATATTGCCAATGATTCAACGGCAAATTCTTTCCTGGTGAGCACGGCTATTATTAAAGAAATAAGTAAACGTGATATGGGCATTGTTCTTATTTTGCATGATGTTTCGGAAATTACCAGACTCCGAAAAATGTCCCTTCAAGTTAAAAGGTATGGGGAGATAATAGGCGATTCAAGACCTATGAAAAATATATTTGAAATGATAGAAAGCATTAAGGACTTTGATACTTCGGTTCTTATTGTCGGAGAGACAGGTACGGGTAAAGAACTAGTAGCAAGAGCAATTCATGAAGAAAGTAAAAGAAAAAATAATCCATTTATTCCAATCAATTGTTCAGCGCTTTCCTTTAATTTAATTGAAAGCGAATTATTCGGACATGTTAAAGGTGCTTTTACCGGGGCCTTTGCCGACCGTCCAGGAAGATTTCTATTGGCAGACGGAGGGACATTATTTTTAGATGAAGTAGGGACTTTGAGCATGGACATACAGGTTAAGCTTTTAAGAGCAATCCAACAAAAAGTAATTGAGCCTGTCGGCTCATCAAAAAGTAAATCGGTTAATGTTAGAATAATATCGGCTTCCAACAGAAATCTTTCAGAATTAGTTAAAGAAAATAAATTCCGGGATGATTTATTATATAGACTAAAAATATTTCAATTGACATTACCGGCATTGCGCAAAAGAATTGAAGATGTTCCTCTTCTAGTTGATTATTTTATTGAAAGATTAAATCATTATTATAACAAAAGTATTATTGGAATATCTCCAAATGCATTGGATATTCTAACTAATTATCAATGGCCGGGAAATGTGAGAGAGCTGGAAAACGCTATAGAACATGCCTTTGTACTTACGACGGGATCAATTATAGAAATGCATACATTGCCGCTGGATATACAATGTTATAATGAAGAGGGAAAAATAGTTCCACCTTCGCTTACAAATTTAAATATAGAAGAAGAGAAAATAAGAAAAGCTTTGTTGTCAACTAAAGGCAATATGGAAGAGGCTGCGGTAATTCTAAATATTCATCGAAGTACATTGTGGCGGAAGATGAAAGAATTTAGAATTTCAAAAGGGTTTGGAAAGAATTAAGACGATAAAAATGTTGCAACATAACTAGCATTTGATGCAACAAAAATTAAAATATTAATTCGACAGTAATTTCTATGAAAGAACATTTTCCCAAAAACATTCCGATAACTGCTTAAAATTATAATATTTAAACCTTCTCCACTCAAGGGGAATGACAAAATTAAAAATAATCATTCCCGGTATGATTATGGCATATATTAAAATTAGGACTATAACCATAACTTTAATATGGGAGGAGGATTGTAAAATGAATGCGAAAGACATTAGAAAGAATGATATTTATTTAGGTAATGCTCTTATTCAACCTGTTTCATACGAAAAAAACAGCAGAGAAGTATCATATTGCATTGAAAACCCGTCTATCGTATATACATGTTTTGATTATGAACTAAAAGACATAAAAGGCATAGAACATTTAATGAGCCTGTTAGAAAGTTTGGAAGAGAAATTGACAGAGATGAATTAGACGATTTGAGAAAATAAATTGTATAGAAAGATGAGTTTGAAAGGTTTGGAAATATTGTTTTTTTATAACAAATATAATCCCGAAAGTTTAAAAACAAGGTCGGATTTTTTTGAAGTATTTGCTCAAAATAATTGTATATCAAATATTAAAATTAATTCAATTGATATCGATAAATATCCCTTAATTTGCAAAAAATATAATATTAATGGAATTCCAACTACTTTGATATTTAAAAATGATGTGCCGGTTCTTAAAGTTCTCGGGCAATTATTTAAAAAAGATTTAAAATTGTTAATGAAAGAATTAAATAATAAGCCAATTTAGTAATTTAAAATGAGGATAATTTAAGAAAATTAACTTTTTAAATATATTTTTGTTCAAAGATGTTGCAATTAAAAATTATTTCAGAGGGAAATATTAAATAAGGAATCTTACACAAGAAGTAATAAGTTTAATCAATATTTAAGGAGAATTTAAAAATGGACGAAAAAGACATAAAACAATCTGAAGCTACAGTCCTAGTTACACCGGAACAGTTAGAAGAAGAAATTCACAAAAGAGCTCACGAAATATTTTTAAGTCGCGGCGCTGAAGAAGGAGATGCATTAGCCGACTGGCTTCAAGCTGAAAAGGAAATAAAAAAGAAGTACAATCTAATTTGATCTTAAAAATTAGGTTAGTAAAGTACTACAGTACAAAGATTAGTAATTTGCTATTTAGAAAATTCAGGCATTAATATCATTAGTAATAAAGAAGTATTTATTAAGCAATGTGGAATATTTAACCGGAACTTCTTTAAGTTCTGAAAATGAAAACCTAAAACAATTTGTATAAATAATAGTATGATGCAGGTAATGAAATAAGACAAAACAGTATACGAAAACGACAAATGTTTAAATATAACTATTATATAGCGCCAGGAATTAATAAATTAACACACATTGATCTTATCAAATTATGTTATAAACGTATAGCTGATATATTTAAAAGCTACAGAATAGTCATTCATCCCCCACCATGAACACAAATCTAAAATATAAGATTATTAAAATAATAGATAATAGAATTAGCAACTAACTATTCATTGATTAAGCGATGTTCAGAAATAATAAGTATTCCCATTGTTCGAAATTAATTAGAAAGTTTGTAGCTTTAAGCAGGTTACTATTAATCAAGGCAATGATTAACTCCCGATTTGAATACGGCTGTTAATGTTATAAAGAAAAGTAACCGTTTTAACGGTTTAAATTATAATTTCTAACAAAGGAATTTTGTTATATTTAAACAGCATTAACAAAGAGTTTTATATATGTTTACCTGCATTAAATTTAATATTAAAATCGTCTTAGCTTCTTTATTAATTTTTACAAATGCTTACTCTTCTATTCAGGATCCCGCCTTAAGCAAAAAACAGATTGTTCCCGTTGTCCTTTCCGCCGATACATTATTTTACATTGGAACCAATATTGGTCCGTTCACTCCTCAGCAAAGAGCCTCTGCGATTGAAGAAAAGCTGAAGACAATTTTGGATGAAGACCAAAGTCCCGACTCAATTTTTACCGAAGAGGCAAGCGGTATTTCAAATATCCTGATAGGTTCCCAAATTATCATGTCCGTTACGGATCAGGATGCGGCTTTTATGGGAATAAACCGCACCGAGCTTGCAAAAGAATACCAAAACTCAATGCGGATAACTTTGCAGAAAAACATCAATTTGTTCAGCTCAAGAAGCCTGCTCATATCATTTGCTAAAATTCTGGCAGCATTATTATTGATGATAATTTTTTTCTGGCTGACCAGAAAATTCTTCCCCAAGACTTATGAAAAGTTTGACAAATGGGAAATGAGGATATTTAAACCGGTAAAAGTCCGGTCGACTGAAATAATAAGCGCCGCAGGCATTTCGGCATTTTTTATAGTTCTGCTCAAGCTTATCAGACTGGGGCTGTCGCTTGCCGTATTGTATTACTTTATCGCTTTTACGTTTTCTCATCTGCCCTGGACGCACGCATTCAACATAAAGCCAATTCTTGCCGGACTTCTTTTAGCCGTTATGATTTCCGCTGCTGCATTTGCATTGTTGAAAGCCCTTTTTTCCTTCTTCAATTCTTTTGATAAAAAAACCACAAAATGGCGCGGCACTTTTATAAAATCGGTTAAGGTTAAAAATCTTGAAATATTATCCGATGAAAGAATAGTGGAGGGAGTAAGATTATTTATTAAAATAGGAAGATTTTTTTCATTTATTCTTATATCATATCTCTACATAACCTTTTTATTCAGTCTTTTTAAATTTACCAAGACGTGGGCTTCGAAATTATTCGGTTATATAGTAAGCCCGCTTAGTTCGATTATACTTTCGTTTATTAATTACCTTCCCAGCTTATTTACTATTGCCGTAATTATTTTCATAACACGATATGTAATCAAGTTTATCAAGTTCGCATTCGGCGAGATTGAACACGGCACGGTTACGTTTGCAAAATTTCCCGCCGAATGGGCTGAGCCTACATTTAAGATAGTAAGGTTTCTGGTAATAGTTTTTGCCGCAATTGTTATTTTTCCATATTTACCCGGCTCTAAATCTCCGGTGTTCCAAGGAATTTCAATTTTCATCGGTGTATTGTTTTCACTCGGCTCTACATCTGCAATTGGTAATATTGTAGGCGGTGTGGTAATAACCTATATGCGCCCATTCAAAATAGGCGACAGGGTTAAGATAGCCGATACTATAGGAGACATAGTTGAAAAGAATCTTCTTATTACAAGGATAAGAACAATAAAGAATGTCGATATTACTATTCCTAATTCAATGGTGCTCGGAAGCCATATTATCAACTACAGCTCTTCGGCAAAAGACAAAGGATTAATTCTGCATACTACTGTTACAATCGGCTATGATGCCCCGTGGAGAAAAGTACACGAGCTTCTGAAAAATGCTGCGTATGCTACCGAAAATATTTTAAGAGAGCCGCTGCCTTTTATTTTTCAAACTGCACTTGACGACTTTTACGTTCACTACGAATTAAATGTTTATACAGACAAACCAAATATTATGGCAAAAATCTATTCGGATTTGCATCAGAATATCCAGGATAAATTTAACGAAGGCGGTGTTGAAATTATGTCTTCGCATTACAGCACTATCAGAGACGGCAACCAGGTTACCATTCCGCATGATTATTTGCCAAAAGAATACAAAGCTCCGGCATTTCGTCTTTTCGGCATTAATTTATTCGGAGATAAAAACAATAAAAAAGAGTAAAAGCAACGATGGAATCTGAATTAAAAAAAATATTATTTGATCCTACGGTTGGCAAAATTATTACTTCAATTATAGGAATACTAATCATTGTCTCGCTATCCAAGCTTTTAAAAAAACGGTTAAGCAAATCTGTTAAGGATTCCGATTTAAAATATAAACTGAGAAAAGGAACTAGTTTTTTCAGTTATCTTTTAGCTATTATGATGCTCTCGATAATATTTAGCGATAAACTTGGTGGACTTACAGTTGCTTTGGGAGTTGCCGGGGCTGGAATAGCATTTGCATTACAGGAAATTATTGTAAGCGTTGGCGGATGGTTAGCTATTTCCTTTTCAAATTTCTACCGGGTCGGGGATCGCATTCAGCTTGGGGGAAATATAGGCGATGTAATCGATATAGGAATTTTAAGAACTACATTAATGGAATGCAGGCAATGGGTGGCTGCCGACCAATACACCGGGCGCATCGTTCGCATATCCAATAGTTTTGTTTTTAAAGATGCAGTCTATAACTATTCAGCCGATTTCCCTTTCCTTTGGGATGAAATTACATTGCCGATTAAGTATGGAAGTTCTGTTGAAACAGCAAGAAATATTTTATATAAATCGGCTGTTGAAGTGATTGGAAATTATGTTAAAGAAGCTCAAAACCACTGGAACCTTATGCTTGAAAAATACCGAATAGAAAATGCAACTGTTGAACCTATGGTTTTCATAATTGCGAACGATAACTGGATCGAATTTACACTGCGCTACGTGGTTGATTATAAACAGCGGCGCTCAACTAAGGATAAATTGTTTGATAGAATTTTAAAAGAGATTGATAGTTCTAATGGAAAAGTTTCCATAGCTTCCGGTACTTAAGATATAGTCGGGCTACCTGAAATAAGAATAAAAAAAGATAATTAAACCCGTTATTCAAATTGTAATTTAAATCGTTAAAGTGGCTATTGTCCTTTTCTTCTTATCATTAACACCCGGCTTGAAGTCGAGCGTTAATTATGGACCAGATTATTATATAAGCGTTTAAAAGCTTTTTAGTTGGTTTTAAACAACGGGTAACAAATATATAAGATTAATAATTTCTTGAGTAAATATAGTAATCAGAAATCTAGTATTAATATCAATTCTGTATTTATGAATAATTATTTTAGATAGTGGAAAGAACAGTATATGGGGAAGTATATATAATTATAACATGTCTTCCGGTGAACTAACTGCTTTAAGTAAAATGGTTCCCAGGACGAAAAATTGATGAAGAAATAGTTTATGGAAAATTATTAGAAGATGAAGTAAAATACGCCGATATTTACCGGTTGTATATTCTGCGCAGGGATAGACAAAAGGCAATGGGATTTTATGACAAAATAAAAGACCCGGTCCTAAAATATTTTTGAAAGGATTTCTAGTCTTTCGTTAAACCAATAAAATTAATATGAAAATAATTAAACGCACACAAAAGGGAGATTAGAGGTGGAGATATTTTCCCCTTATCGCACAAATTTTTCTGGATATATTTTTAGTGGAAAATAAATTTAGCTAAAAAATTTATGGAAAAAAGATAAAAGCGACAAAATGCCGATGTCGTTATCTTTTGCATATTTAGACTGTTAATAGAAGTATTTAATAAGATTAATTTAATAGAATGTTAGATAAGTGCATATTATATTAAAAGTTGTTAGTTGATAAAAAATTTTATTTGTTCGAAAGCTGAAAAGATTCATTTCGTAATATAGGAGAATATTCATGAAGAAATTCGACACTGAAGTTAGGTTAAGCCGGGAAATGAGTTTAATGGATGCAACTCTCATTGGTGTCGGTGCAATGATTGGTGCAGGTATATTCGTATTAATAGGAATTGCAGCCGGAGTTGCTGGCCCCGCAATTCTTATAACTTTCGTACTAAACGGATTTGTGGCATTATTTACTGCAATGGCTTATGCTGAATTAGGCTCATGCTACCATGATGCAGGCGGAGGATATCTTTGGGTTAAGGAAGGTTTGCCGCATTGGAACGGATTTATTTCAGGCTGGATGGGGTGGTGCGCACACGCCGTTGCAGCAAGTTTATACGCTTTAGGATTTGGCGCTTATTTTGAACTTGTATTTCACGAATTTTCAATTAATCTTCCTCAATGGGGTTTCTTCTCTCCTCAAAAAATTCTTGCAGCCGCTGCAGCAATTATATTTGCATATATAAATTTCCGTGGCGCCTCCGAAGCCGGAAAGGTGGGTAACTTAGTTACAATAACTAAAATAGTTATTCTTGTTATTTTTATCGGTTTTGGGTTAGATATTATTTTAAAAGGAGGAAATTGGCAAACAACTTTTAGCCCTTTTATGCCTTACGGCTGGGGGGGAGTATTTAAAGCCATGGGTTTAACATTTATTGCGTTTGAAGGATTTGAAGTTATCGCACAAAGCTCCGAGGAAATCAAGAATCCCAAAAAGAATATCCCGCGAGCCGTTTTCTTATCATTAATTATCGTGATACCAATTTATTTATTGGTTGCTGTTACTGCTATAGGCGCAGTGAACTCGGGGAATATGTCACCATGGGCATATTTAGCTGAGAAAAAAGAAATAGCTCTTGTTGAAGTAGCTCGTCATTTCTTTTCCGGCGGCGGTGTTATGCTATTAATAGCAGGACTTATATCAACAATGTCCGCATTAAATGCAACTGTTTTCTCTTCGGCGCGTGTTGCTTTTGCAATGGGACGGGATAGGAACTTTCCTACATTCTTTAGCAAGGTTCATTCTAAAAATTTTACACCGCACTGGGGAATATTGGTATCTCTAATAATCATTATTTTAATGGCTGTATCTTTACCTATAGAAGATGTTGCGAGTGCTGCCGATATTATGTTTCTACTTCTATTTCTGCAAGTAAATATTGCAATGATACGCCTGCGTAAAAAACGTCCCGACCTAGACAGAGGCTTTTTCGTACCGTTTTATCCGTGGCTTTCTATTTTGGGAATTGCAATGCTTCTCTTCTTAGCAATCTATATGTTTAACTATAGTTTGATTGCTTGGATATTTACAATAGTTTGGATTGCCCTCGGTTTTGTTGTTTATAAATTTTACGCGTCTGGAAGAGAAGTCGAATTTATACGAAAAGTTAAAGCCCTTGAAAGTATTGAAAAGAAAGAATACAGCATTCTTGTATGCTTGTCAAATGAAAGAACGGTTATGAGTCTAACCTCGCTAGCTATTGCAATGGGCAAAAAACATAACGGAAGCAGAATAATACTTCTAAGCATTCTTGAGGTTGGAGAAGGTGAAAAATTAAGAACCGGACTTGAAGGAACTGATAAACTTAAGCGTATATTGAATGAGGCCGAAACAATGATTATAGAAGCAGGCATTCCAGTAAGATCAATTGTAAAAGTCTCTCATAGAATTTCACAAGGAATTATTGATACGGCAATTGAAGAGAATTGTAATTTTATTGTAATAGGAAGACAAAAGGAACCGACTTTCTTCGATAGAGTATTTTCATCCATGATTGATACTGTTTTAGAGAAAGCACCAAGCGAAGCGGTAGTTTTGCATGGCGATTTTAAATCCGATCAAATTAAAAATATTTTAATTCCTTTCAGCCCTGATGCACACACAAGACTGGCAACAGAAATTGCGCCCGCTTTAATGGAATATTTTAACGCTAACTTGAAAATAGCAATTGTATTTAATCCAGGCACTCCGAAGCATGAAAGAGATGAAAAGATAAAACAAATTAAACAGGTAATGGAAGAAAATTCATTAACAGCTTTTGTTGAACCTGTAACAGATGATGATATTTTAAAAGGTATTCTCAGAAGATCTAAAAACGCAGATTTGGTTTTAATGGGCGGCAGATCGGGAGATTTCTTTGAGCTTCTTCTAGCCAAATCGCTAGCCCAAGAAATTACCGAACAAGTAAAATGCCCCGTGCTATGGGCAAAAGAATACGAGGAGAGACCATCTTTTTGGGCTTCTCTTTTTAAACCATTAAACCTAGGAAAGGATAATCATGAACAGCAGTCTTAGTGAAATGTTTACCAACTTAAGCAAAAATATTATTGCTTATATGCCTAACTTATTCGGCGGTATTGTTTTATTAATAATAGGATGGATTTTAGGCTGGCTTGCAAAAAGATTTATAATTCAAATAGCCGTTATTCTAAAGCTGGAGCGTTTTTTAATAAGCTTTAGATGGGGTAAAGGATTTACAAAAGCAGATATACGGTACGGGTTTTATAATTATCTAGGTAATATAGTATTCTTTGTAATATTTATAATATTTTTCAACGATGCATTAAGTACATTTAAACTTACCATCTTTTCAACTTTCCTGGAAAGAGTAATATTCTATGTCCCAAAAATTTTAATATCATTAATAATTATGGGAATAGGCTGGTTTATTGCCGGCTGGGGCGGAAGGTCTGTTCAAAGAGTTTTAAACTCGGAAGGCGTACCCAAATCAGCTTTAATTGCTCAGTTTGTAAAAACTGTTTTATTTCTTTTCTTTGCAGCAATGGCGCTTGTAGAGTTAGATATAGCCCGTGAAATTGTAGTAATAGGTTTTGCTACAATTTTTATTTCGCTGGGATTATTTACTGTTGTTTTAGCGGCTGTTGGCGGAAAGGAATTTATAAAAAAAATAGAAGACAGTTTTGGCGAAAATTGACATGATTATAAAATGTTAATAGTATCCCTTACACCAAATGGAAAAATAAGTTTCTAATAATTTTTAAGAACAAGCATAAATTCATTTAATGGTAATGATAAAATATGTGGGAAGATAAGAAAATTATGATATTCAATATTAATTAAACGTAAAGGTTTGCTAATGAAGAATAAAAGCTATATAAATAAAATTTATAAATTACTGCCAGCAGAAATAGACGGATTCGATTCATTAGCCGAACTTGCGATTGATATGCGCTGGTCCTGGAATCATTATGGAGATAAGCTTTGGCGGAAATTAGAGCCGGAATTGTGGGAACTTACGCAAAACCCATGGGTTGTTTTACAAACGGTATCACCGGAAAAACTGAAAAAATATCTGGAAAATAAAGAATTTCGCAAAGAAGTGAATGAACTTCTGGATATCAAAAGAAGTAAGTCTGCTGTGCCTGCCTGGTTTCAACAAAGTTATCATAAATCTCCCTTAACCTGCATTGCGTATTTTAGTATGGAGTTTATGTTAAGCGAAGCATTGCCCATATATTCAGGGGGTCTTGGTAATGTTGCCGGTGACCAGCTTAAGGCCGCAAGCGATTTAGGTGTGCCTGTAGTTGGTATAGGACTGCTTTATCAGCAGGGATATTTCCGGCAGTTAATTGATAAGGATGGTTTACAGCAAGCTTTATTCCCTTATAACGAGCCAGGACAATTGCCTATTACGCCTCTGCGAAAACCAAACGGAGATTGGCTTCGCCTGGAAATTGATCTTCCAGGATATTCAGTTTGGCTTCGTGCATGGCAGGTTCAGGTCGGCAGAGTTAAGCTTTATCTATTGGATAGTAACGACGCAGCTAACTTTCCTGCGCACCGGGGAATAACAAGTGAGTTATACGGAGGCGGACCTGAACTAAGGATAAAACAAGAGATAATTCTTGGCATAGGCGGATGGAGACTGCTAAGAGCACTCGGCATCAAACCGGAAGTTTGCCATCTGAATGAAGGTCATGCCGCATTTGCTGTGTTAGAACGTGCAATAGATTTTATGGAAGAAACAAAACAATCTTTTGAGACTGCACTTGCCGTAACACGAGCTGGAAATCTTTTTACAACTCATACTGCTGTTGCTGCCGGTTTTGATTTATTCTCACCCGCACTTATTAACCAATATATCGGAGGTTACGTAGAGCAGAAATTAGGTCTTTCACTAAAAGATTTGCTGGGATTAGGTCGTCGTAATCCAAACGACTCTTCTGAAAGTTTCAACATGGCATATTTGGCTATCCGAGGCAGTGGAGCGGTAAATGCTGTTAGCCGGTTGCATGGTAAAGTCAGCCGTCGCCTGTTTGAACCCCTTTTTCCAAGATGGCCGGCAAATGAAATTCCTGTCGGACATGTGACCAACGGAGTTCATATGCCTACATGGGATTCGGCGGAAGCAGACGAGCTTTGGACTGAAGCTTGCGGAAAAGACCGATGGCTTGGAACTACAGAAAAATTGGGTGAAAACATGCGAAAGGTGTCAGATAAAAAAATTTGGCATTTCAGAAATACTGCTTTGAAGTCAATGGTAAATTATACCCGAGAACGGTTGACACGTCAATTAGTAGAGTCAGGAGCATCTCTCGATAAAATTGAGGATGTCAAATATATTTTCGATCCTAACGCTTTAACACTCGGTTTTGCCCGTCGTTTTGCAACATATAAAAGGCCAAATTTACTCTTACATGATCAGCAGCGGCTGCTGCAAATTTTAACTGACCCTCGCCATCCTGTCCAGCTTATTATTGCAGGAAAAGCTCATCCTGCAGACATTGCCGGACAGAAATTGATTCAGGACTGGATAAATTTTATAAGGCAGCCCGAAGTACGTAAAAACGCAGTGTTTCTTAGCGATTACGATATGCTCTTAACACAACAACTGGTAAAAGGAGTAGATGTTTGGATAAATACACCAAGGCGCCCCTGGGAAGCAAGTGGAACAAGTGGTATGAAAGTACTTGTTAATGGCGGGTTAAATCTCTCGGAACTGGACGGCTGGTGGGCCGAGGCCTATTCACCCGAAGTCGGTTGGGCATTAGGCGATGGGCTGG
>JAKBMG010000028.1 GCA_021831685.1 Bacteroidota bacterium
GGTGATTATAATTATCAAGTAACTATGGATAATTTATCAAGTGGCATTTATTTCTATACGTTAATTCAAGGTAATCAACAAATAACACAGAAAATGGTTCTCTTAAAATAGTTAGTTAATTCCTCATGTGAGCCGGGACTGTTAAAAAGTTCCGGCTTAGTATATCAAAAATTTTTTATAACAATAGTTCTGATTTATAAATTATTATTTTTATAAGAATAAAGCCAACTATAGTTTCCATGTAAAAATGGATAATTTGTCAAGTTGCGTTTATATCTATAAAAAGGAATGTGAATATGTGTGACTCTGAAAAAAAAAAAAGAGATTTTGTGATTAAAAAGTCTTTAGTTCTATTTTTACTAATTTTTATCTTTGCTTCTTCCTATGCCCAAAATATTCCAAATCCTGAAACAAGAGGAGTCTGGATTACCGGAAATTATTTGAAAGGTGGGCAAAGTGCGATTGAATCAATGATGCAAGGCTTAAAAGCAGCCAATTTTAACGTTATATATATTGATGTTTGGTATCGAGGTTATACAATTTACCCGAGCACAGTAATCCAGGATGCCGGTGGACCGCTTCAAAATCCGGACTTCGTGGGCACTGATCCGTTAAAGACAACCATTGAAATTGCCCACAAATATGGAATTGAGGTATTCGCATGGTTTGAATACGGGTTTAAGGTGGGATATGGAAGTGATTCAACGGAGGTTCCTGGAATTCTCAAAACACATCCTGACTGGTCTATGTTGCAACGTGACACAACTAAAAACTTTTATCACAATGCCAATGGCTATTTCTTTGAGGTTGATCCAGGTGTGGGTGCAGCATCAAACTTCGCCGTTAACCTTTATACGGAATGCGCTAAAAATTATCCTGATCTTGACGGCATAGAGTCGGATATAGAAGACGATACTACCGGCTCATATTCTGACACATCTCGAATTCGCTTTATGCAAGAAACCGGAAATCCTGATCCGTTAACATTGTCGGGCAACAATCCTGCTTGGTTATCGTGGCGACGTCTTCAGATAACAAATATTATGAAGAGAAGCTATGAAAGCGTGAAAAAAGTAAATCCGAAATGTATTGTTAGCGGCGCAGTTCCTCCGCCTTATATGTCGAATTACATGCTTGAATCATGGAACATTTGGGCGGACAGCGGTTATGTGGACATGCTGGAACCAATGCTTTATCTTCCAATTAGTGAGTTTCCCAGTCAATGGAACGTTAGTAAGAGTTATGTGCCAACCGGGTTTAATTTATCGTCTGGCATAGCTGTTAATTCTGCCGGATCTGTTGGTAACACAATTGAAGAAATTAATGATGCTAGATCAACCGGGAGCACAGGGCAAGTAATTTGGTATTATGGCTATTTATTATCTTATCCGAATATTTTATATTCGTTAGAATCGAATGTATATTCTTCAACAACTGCACCTTCTTTTGATGACCTTCTAATGGATGACGCAATGGGGTTACTTACTACAACTGGTACTTGGAATAAACAAATAGGCGGTTTCAACGGAGGATATTTCAAAAAAAGTTCTGCAATTCCGGGTGATACTGCAATATTTAAAGTTCGAATCCTAAGAGACGGTCTTTACTCCTTATTTGGTTATTGGTCTGGTGATTCTTCGTCAAACTCAAACCAGGCTATTTTAGAAATTTCTTCAATGACAATACATAATGTCGATACTGTTAACCAAAAAACAGGATTGAATACATGGAACTTTGTAAATAAATTTAACCTCAGTTCGGGTGACACCGTTATAATAAAGTTATTCGGAACTAACGGTGCTTATCTTATTGCCGATGCATTTCGTTTGAAGCGGGTTAGTCCTTTTCAAATTGAAAATTATTCGATATCTGATAGTCAATCAGTACTTTTAAGATTTTCAAATCCTTTGTTGACACCGATTCCTAATTCCACAAAAATTACTTCTTCGATTAATGCAAGCAATTTAAATTTTTATATTGATACGGTAGATAATTCTGTTATTCATATTATTATTCCGGTTGTTTCCAAAGGAACCAATTTTCAACTAAACATTGAAAATTTAATTGATATCTATCGCGATACTTTAAATTTATCGACAAGCATAACTTATAATCCTGGCGGTGGTTTAAAAGGAACACTTACTACAGTATGGCAGAAGTCAATTTCAACAGGTAATCTTCCGTCGTGGTTCACTACGAATAGTGAAGAACGAAATATTGCATACAACAATATAGGTGGAAAGGATCGTCTTTATGTTGTTAACGCTGCACATTCTTTAGTCCCAGTATTAATCTTGGATGCAACAACCGGTGATTCTGTTGGAACATTAGGGACAACCGGAATCTCAGGTGGGACATTTCCACTGGACGATATTGAAACATCTTCAGACGGGATTATTTTTGCGTGCAATCTTACAGTGAATGCTCAAACGAGTGCATTCAAGGTTTACGAGTGGTCAAATGAGAGTGCCAAACCAACAGCGATAATTAGCTATGCCGATAGTGCCTATCGACTTGGCGATCATATCACTGTAACAGGTTCAACAGCCGACAACAGTATTACGATTTGGGCAGCCGCCAGTGGAAAGAGCGAAGCTATAAAATTCACAACAACAGATCATGGCGCATCGTTCACTGCACATGTAATTTTATTAAATGGTGCTCAAAACATCGGTACTTTCCCAAAAGTATATCCGGCCGGCAGTAATTTTTTTGTTAGCTCTGACGGAGTTGGCATAAGAGAGTACGATGGTTCTGGTAATTTCCTTGGCTCTATAGCTTCTGCTTCGATTAGCTCCGGTAGTATGGCATATTTAACTGCTGGTTCTCCTGCGAATTCTTATATATTAGAGTATGATTACAGCAGCGAATTGGTTCGAGTGGCCAATATAACCGGTGGGATAGATAGCGCCATCGCATTAACACCTATTCTTGGTACAGCGGCAAATTTGAATGGAACTGGAGATGTAGCATTTAAGAACAATAGTGATGGTACTGTTACTATTTTTGTCTTGGGAACAAATAATGGACTGGGTGCATATACATTTAATCCTGTTATTACCGGAATTAAAGAAGGAAATTCACAGAATATCCCCTCATCTTTTTCCCTTAGTCAGAATTATCCAAACCCGTTTAACCCATCAACAATTATTAAATTTAGTTTAGCACAATCGGGTAATGTAAGCTTAAGAATTTATAACATAATGGGTCAATTAGTTAAAACTGTATTAGATAATGTTTATAGGAATAAGGGAGATTATAATTATCAAGTAACTATGGATAATTTATCAAGTGGCATTTATTTCTATACGTTAATTCAAGGTAATCAACAAATAACACAGAAAATGGTTTTTATGAAATAACGACATGCCATCTCACAAACAATTATATTTTAAAAAATAATTGAGGTGATACATTGAAATAAAAACGACAATATTAAATGGAGGCAAGTGAATTCATAAGAATTCTCGCCGGAATTAATTAAGTAATTGAATATTAGATGTGAAATGGAATATTTCCAAGAATAACGGATGAAGATATATTTTTTAATTTTAATAATATTCTTGGGTTATTTTCCTATTATTCCCCAGGAAAAAACCGAACTTCGAGGAGTCTGGCTTACGGATGTTGACAGCAATGTCCTTTCTTCAGATCAAAATATTTCCGATGCTATGGATTATTTAGCGTCTATGGGAATCAACGTGGTTTTTCCAGTTGTTTATAGCGAAGGATATACTCTATACCCGAGTAAAATTATGGATAGTTTATTCAATGCTCCCGTGCTTCCCAATTCTCCGTTTGTTAATAGGGATTTTTTGCAAAGATTAATAATTGAAGCACATAGAAACGGTATTGAAGTAATTCCCTGGTTTGAATATGGATTTGCAACTTCATATAATCAAAACGGAGGACATATAATTGCTAAATTTCCACTATGGGCTTTAAAGGATAGTACTGGCAAACTTGTGACAGACAATGGTTTTGACTGGATGTCTGCAATTAATCCTGATGCACAAAATTTTATGATATCATTAGTGATGGAAGTAATTGATAATTACGATGTTGATGGAGTTCAGGGGGACGACAGGTTCCCGGCAATGCCGGTTGAAGGGGGATATGATTCAGTGACGGTTTCAATTTATAAATCTGAGCATTCTGGTCAAAGACCCCCTAATAATTATTTTGATGCCTCATGGATGCAATGGCGTGCCAATAAATTAACACAGTTTCTTGCAAGACTAAGGGATTCTGTTAAATCCAGAGGTAAGAATATAATCCTTTCTTGTGCTCCTGCTCCATATTATTGGGGCTTCCAAAAATTACTTCAAGATTCGAAATCATGGGTAAGAAATGGTTTGGTTGATAATATTATCCCTCAACTTTATCAATATAATATTAACGATTATAATTATGCTCTGAATACTACTTGGAATGATATAGGGATTTTAAATCCCAATATTTTTACCTCAGGTGTTTTATTAAAGATCGGCTCTTTTGTTGTTGGTACTAACTTTCTAAACAAGATACTTGATGCTGATAGAGCCAAAGGAATTAATAATGAATGTTACTTTTTTTATGAAGGATTAAAAGCAAATTATGATTCTGTTGGGACTTTCTTAAAAAATAATTTTTATCAAAAAAATGCTTTGTTGCCTTATCGTAATGGCAATTCCTATAGGCCAAAAGCTCAAGTACAAGATACTGCTACAATAATGGTGGGAAATTGGTCAAACTATATTAGATATCGTCGTCAGATTATGGGCTATGACAGACCGGTTATACATACTTCTGATACTGCCAAATATGCTGATGTTGTATATAACTTTAATATTAATTCTTCGGCTTTTTACGATGTTTATTCTTATCGCACTCCGGATACTTTATGGACAAAAAATGCTTTATACACGCTTTATTCGGATAATGATTCTGCTAAAGTTACGATTGATCAAAGTGATCTTACGAGTAAAGGATGGTCTCAAATCGGGACAGTTTATCTCTCAACGGGATATCATTCAGTATTAAAACTAGATAACTCTAAATTAGAATCCGGAAAATATTTAGTAACGGATGCGGTGATGCTTTTAGTAAATCGTAAACTTTCCCCGGATGTAATATCGGCTGTGAAAAATGGGCGAGTTAATTATCAACCTCTAAATTTTGAAATTTCTAATAATTTCCCAAATCCATTTAACCCATCAACCAACATTAAATTCAGCTTAGCACAAGCAGGTAACTTAAGCTTGAGGATATATAACGTAATGGGTCAATTGGTAAAAACAATAGTAGACAATGTCTATAAGAACAAAGGTAATTACGAATTCAATGTAAGTATGGACAATTTTGCTAGCGGTATATATTTCTATACACTTATAGAAGGTAATCGACAAATTACTAAGAAAATGGTTCTTATGAAGTAACAGATTGGCAAAGCAATTACCAAATTATTTTTTTTATTTGTCGGCTGTTTTGTTTTTGAGGAGAATTATTATTGCTCAGTCTTATAAAGAAGATAGCAATATATTATTATAAAGACCTATCGCGGTTTTTGTTTGTATTGCTTTCTTTTCTCCCGGATAAGATGTTATGCTTAAATTTAATTTGATTTATAAAAACAACATAATATTGAAAGTTCTATAAATGAAAATTCTTATAATGTTTTTAATTACATTTAGCTTTATATGTTACTCTCAAAGTAATACTGTTGGTGGGGTGGTGAAATTAAATAGGGGATGGTTTATTTCTTCATCGGAAAAAGTTATTGATAATGGTTCTCAAATATCTTCTCCAGAATATTCGGATAAAGGGTGGTATCCGGCAACTGTGCCTTCAACGGTGATGGGCGCTCTTGTTAATGACCATGTTTACAGAGATGTCTTTGTAGGCGATAATTTAAAAAATATTTCCACAGCACAATTTAAAATACCTTGGTGGTATAGAACTGAATTTAAACTTTCTAAAGATGATAAAAGCAAAACAATAAAATTAGAATTCGACGGAATAATATATCGTGCAAATATCTGGCTTAACAGCAGACTGATATCAAAGGAAGATAGTACAAAAGGTGTTTACCGCCGGTTTGAATTTGATATTTCTAATGTTGTTAAACCCGGCGAAAAGAATATTCTTGCAGTTGAGGTGTTCCCTCCAAAACCCGGTGAACCCTCGGTGGGGTTTGCAGATTGGAATCCGGAGCCGCCCGATAACAATATGGGAATTTGGAGAGAGGTAAAATTAAAAATAAGCGGGGATGTTTCGGTAAATTATTCGTTTATTATAAGTAAAATAAATTTAAAAACTTTGAAAAGCGCGGAACTTACTGTATCAACAGAATTGTTGAATAACAGTAGTAAAAAAGTTTCCGGAATGTTAACTGGAGAAATTGGTAAGATTAAATTTTCAAAAAAAATTAATTTGGCGCCTTCTGAAAAGAGCTTGATAACATTCACTCCGGAGGATTTTCCGCAGCTGAAAATAGAAAACCCACGGCTATGGTGGACTTATAATCTCGGAAAACCTGAATTATATAAACTAATGATGAAATTTGATATTGATGGTAAAATATCTGATGCGGCTGAGACTAGCTTTGGAATTCGTGAGGTATCAGATTATATAAATAAGGAAGGTTATCGCGAATATAAGTTAAATGGGAAAAAGATTCTAATTCTCGGCGGAGGTTGGGTCGACAATCTTTTTTTGAAAAGTAATTATAAAAACCTCAAAGCTCAAATTGATTATGTCAAACAGATGGGCTTAAATGCAATTCGCCTTGAAGGAATTTGGGGAGAAAACAGCGATCTTTATAACCTTTGCGATAAGAAAGGCATTCTGATAATGGTCGGCTGGAGTTGTCAATGGGAGAATGATGAATTTTTTGGTAAGCATGTTGATGAATTCGGCGGAATAAAATCACCGGATGATATGAATATGATAGCACAATCATGGGAAGATCAAATTAAGTGGCTAAGAAATCATCCAAGTATTTTTGTTTGGCTATACGGTAGCGATCTAATCCCGAGACCTGAACTTGAAAAAAAATATCAGATAATACTTAAAAGAGATGACCCTACCAGGCCATTTCTTGCATCTGCTGGTGAACATGAAAGTGCTATTACAGGCAAAACTGCTGTCAAAATGCGGGGACCTTATGATTATGTTCCGCCGGTATATTGGTGGATTGATAAGAATAAAGGTGGCGCATTTGGATTCAATACTGAAGTAGGCCCCGGTGCTGAGGTACCTCCAATTGAAAGTATAAGGAAAATGATTCCTAAAAATGACCTTTGGCCAATTGATAGCGTATGGAACTTTCACTGTGCAAAAAATACGTTCGGTAATTTGAATGACTATAATGATGCGATGGACAATCGTTTGGGAACTCCTAGAACCTTGGATGATTATTGTACTAAAGCTCAATATCTTAATTATGAAAATACCCGCGCAATGTTCGAGGCAAATGTAGCAAATAAATATAATGCAACTGGTTTAATTCATTGGATGCTAAATGCTGCTTGGCCTAAACTTTGGTGGCAATTGTATGATTATTACTTGTTACCCGGTGGAGCATTCTATGGTACTAAAAAAGCCTGCGAGCCGGTTCATATTCTTTACAATTATGGCGACTCCGGGATTGTTGCGGTAAATAATACGCTTAAGCATCAAAATAATTTAATGGCGAAAGTTCAAATTCTAAATTTTAATTTAATTAAGAAATATTCAAAAAATATTTACGTAAATCTATCTCCTGATAAATCTGTTGAAATTTTGAAATTACCTCTTATAAATGATTTGAATGAAACATACTTTGTTGACCTAAAACTTTTTAGCGGAAAAAAAATTGTTAGTTCAAATTTTTATTGTTTATCGACAAAGCCTGACGTGCTAGATACTACTAAGACAACTTGGTATGTAACGCCTACAAAAGAATATGCTGACTTAACGGAACTCAATAAATTGAAAAAAGTTCATTTAACAGTTAACTCAAAATTTATTAGCTTAAAAGGGAAAAATGAAGTTGAAACGGAACTTTTCAACAATACAGACAAATTAGCTTTTCAAATTGTGCTTTCTATTACCAAGGGAAAGAACGGTGAATCAGTTCTGCCAATCTTCTGGGATGATAATTATTTCTCATTGCTTCCCGGAGAAAAAAGAATCATAAAAGGATACTTTTACAAGGAAGACTTAAAAGGAAAACAACCAACAATAAAAGTGACCGGTTGGAATATAAATTAAATTATGAATCATTGGAATATTTGAGAAGTTATGGAACAATGGAATATCTGCTTGCGGCAAGACAGGTTAGAAAAATGGAAATATTGGATAATTCAATCACTCCAATATTCCTATTAAAACAAATGTCATTACAAACGCTCATCATTAAAGGAATAGTAAAATGAAAAAAAAATATTACATCGTCGGTTTAATCTTTTTAACATTTTTCGTCATATCATTTATTACGAATATATTAGGTGCGCTTAACCCTGATGTAATACAAAGTTTCAATTTAAGCTTAACTCTTTCAGCGCTCCTTCCTTTTTCATTTTTTATAGCATACGGAGTAATGTCTATCCCTGCCGGAATGCTTGTTGAAAAATATAAAGAAAGGAAAATCATGGTTGCCGCATTTGCTGTAGCATTTGCTGGTGCTCTGATATTTTCAGCGTTTCCTCATTATCTGGTTTTTATAGTTTCACTATTTTTAATGGGAACTGGGATGGCAATGCTTCAAGTAGCAATCAATCCGCTTTTAAGGGTCTCGGGTGGTGAAGAGCATTTTGCTTTCAATTCGGTTTTAGCACAATTGATCTTTGGTGGGGCATCTTTTATTGCGCCTCTATTCCTGACCTATTTAATTAATAGCCTGCAGCAAAATAACGGGACAAACATTGTTAAATTGGTATTCTCAAATTTGGTTCCTACAAATCTTTCCTGGACTTCCTTGTATTGGGTATTTGCAGTAATCTTTTTATTAATGATTATTATAATCTCATTATCAAAATTTCCGGTTGTTAAAAGAAAAGAAGATGAGATAGCTGGCAGTTGGGGAGTGCATAAAGGATTATTCAAGCAGAAGACGGTTATATTATATTTCATAGGAATATTTGCTTATGTAGGAACGGAACAGGGAGTTTCATATTGGCTATCTAAATTCCTGTATACTTATCACAATTATGATCCGCTGACTGTAGGAGCATCTACTGTCGGTTGGTTTTGGGGAATGCTGTCAATAGGTTGTTTAGTTGGCTTGGTCTTGCTCAAGCTTTTTGATAGCAGAAAAATTTTATTAGTTGCAGTAATTTCTGCTGCAATATTTTTATCGATTGCATTGTTTGGACCTGGCGAAATAGCTTTGTATGCCTTCCCGATGGTAGGTTTTTCTTTGTCAGTTATGTGGTCAATAGTTTTTTCTTTAGCATTGAACTCAGTTGAAAGTCATCATGGCTCATTCTCCGGGATTCTGTGTACTGCAATTATCGGTGGGGCAGTTATCCAATTAATCATTGGTTGGCTGGGGGATATGTTCGGTCTAAGAACAGGGATGTTTTTTATTTATTTAACTTTAGGCTATTTGTTCAGCATCGGAATTTGGGCAAAACCGATTATTACAAATGAAACAATTAGTATGAAAAAGAAATTAAAGGACAAAAATATTTCATCGGCAAAAAATTAAAAATCATAATAATTGATTGAGCAATAAAGGAAAATTATAATGGGAATTTTGGGTATCGACTTAGGTGGAACCAACGTTCGTGCAGGTCTCGTCGAAAATAATTCATTAATAAAAGTCGAATCATTTCCGGTAAGTAAAAATGGAAGTGAATCAGATGTATTGAATGATATTTATAATTTGATAGATCATTATTCAAGCGAAGAAATATCGGGAATAGGAATCGGGGTCCCAAGCGTAGTGGATGTAGAAAAGGGAATTGTTTATGACGTGCAAAATATTTCGTCGTGGAAAGAGGTCTATTTAAAGGACTTATTAAAAAAGAGATATAATGTTCCGGTATATGTAAACAATGATGCGAACTGTTTTGCTATAGGAGAAAAATATTTTGGTAAGGCAAAAAATTATAAAGATATTGTCGGATTAATTATCGGCACAGGCTTAGGTGCAGGCATAATAACTAATGGGAAACTTTATGCCGGCAAAAATTGCGGAGCCGGTGAGTTTGGAATGATCCCCTTCAAAAGAAATAATTATGAATATTACTGCAGCGGACAATATTTTACGAATGAATTCAAAACAACGGGAGAAGAATTATTCCGGAGAGCAGAAAAAGGAGATCCTGAAGCGCTTGATGTTTTTTCCGGTTTTGGTGCAAATCTTGGCGAAGCAATAAAAGTTATAATGTATACGATTGATCCTGAAATAATTGTCTTAGGAGGCTCTGTCAGCAAATCATATAATTTATTTAAAGATGAAATGTTTAGATCAATAAATAATTTCGCATATTCGAAAACGATCAATAAGCTAAAAATAGAAGTCTCGGTTATTGACAATGTGGCGATACTTGGTGCTGCCGCGCTCTATTATGATGATAATAACACAAATAGATAGTTTACGTTGTGCAGCATGTGGAAAATTGGAACAATGGAATGTTGGAATGCTATGGAGAATCCTTAAATTCCATTACTCCAACATTCAATTATTCCGTTATTACTAAAGAATATTTTTATTTAACATTAATTAATCGGTTAGCTTATTCGTTAAAGGAATTGAAAATGAAACTTTTAAATAGCTTTGTGGCCATCATAATTGTCGTTCTGTTATTTGCTAATTGCCTTAACGCACAAGGTGTTGATGAGAAATTAAATCTTATGCCCATGCCTGTAAAAGTTGAATTGACCGGTGGCGAGTATAGGCTGGATCAAAACTTTAAAGTAGCAATCAAAGGAAATCCAGCTGAACGATTGTATGGCGCAGCGAGCAGGATGCTAAGAAGACTATCAGGCAGAACAGGACTTTTCTTTTCGCAAGATTATATGCATCGCGGCTCTGTTATACAAGATCCCGATATGATAATCGATGTCAAACGACCCGGTGAAGTAAAACTACATGAAGATGAGTCCTATAATCTGACGGTAACGTCAACTCATGTATCGCTAAATGCGGAAACAGATATCGGAGCATTAAGAGGAATAGAAACTTTTTTACAATTATTGGAAGCTGATAGCTCAGGCTATTATTTCCCGGCAGTTAAGATTGATGATTATCCCCGATTTCCGTGGCGAGGATTGATGATTGATGCCTGCAGGCATTTTATGCCTGTTGATGTTATTAAAAGAAACCTTGACGGAATGGCTGCCGTTAAGATGAACGTATTTCACTGGCATTTAAGCGATGACCAAGGATTTAGGGTCGAATGTAAAGCATTCCCTAAGCTTACAGAAATGGGATCGGATGGATTGTTTTATACTCAAGAACAGATCAAAGAAATAATAAAATATGCAGACGACAGAGGGATTCGGGTGGTTCCAGAATTTGATTTACCAGGTCATTCAACAAGCTGGTTTGTTGGATATCCACAATATGCTAGTGCACCGGGACCTTATTCCGTTGAAAGAAAGTGGGGAGTTTTTGATCCTACGTTTAATCCTACCATTGAAAAAACGTATGAATTTTTTGATAAATTCTTTGAAGAGATGTCAAAGCTTTTTCCGGATGAATATATGCATATAGGCGGAGATGAAAATAGCGGAAAACAGTGGAGTGCCAACCCCGAGATACAGGCGTTCATGAAAAAACATAATATTCCCGATAATAATTCCCTGCAAAGTTATTTTAATAAAAGATTACTCGCCATTCTGACGAAGTATCATAAAAAAATGATTGGGTGGGATGAAATACTTCAACCGGATATGCCGAAGAGTATTGTAATTCAATCATGGCGTGGAGAAAAATCTATAGAAGAAGCAGCGTCAAAAGACTATCATGTAATACGTTCTAATGGTTATTATATCGATCTAAATCAGCCGGCAAGTTATCATTACTTAAATGATCCGGATCCGGACAGTCTTAAATTAAATGATATGCAGAGGAAGAATATACTCGGCGGGGAAGCTACAATGTGGTCGGAATTTGTTTCACCTGAAAACATTGATTCAAGGATATGGCCGCGAACTGCCGCTATTGCAGAAAGATTTTGGTCTCCTAAGAATATAGCAGATGTGAGAAATATGTACCGAAGGTTAGATGTAATTTCTTTAGAGTTGGAAGACCTTGGATTAACTCATATCAATAACCAAGCAATGATGATTAGAAGATTAGCCAATGGTGATGATGTAACGGCACTTACTAATTTTATAAATGTCGTTGGACCGGTGCAAGGATATAACCGCGCACACCAAAGAACGGATTATACTTCATTCTCTCCCTTAACAAGAGTTGTCGATGCGGCGGTTCCTGATGCAGAGGCTGCAAGAAATTTTAGATATCTGGTAGATGATTTTCTTACGAGAAATATTCAAGATGAAAACAATATCAAGCAGATAGAGAAGCAACTTATTTTATGGAAAAATATTGATGCCCGTCTTAACGCTATAATTAAAAGATCTCCTATTTTACTGGAGGTTGAGCCGCTATCAAAAGAATTATCCGATATTTCGGCAATTGGTTTACAAGCAGTGGAGCATATAAAAAATAAAACCAAAGTTGATTCCAATTGGGTAAATGAGAGTCTGGGAAGACTTAAAGAAGCCAAACAGCCGCAAGGTCAAGTTGAACTGAGAGTTGTTTCACCGGTTGAGAAATTGGTAATACGTGCTAGCGAAATATAAAATGAGTAATATAAGAGAGTTGTGAGAGAAGAGAGCAGTTTTTAGAATTATTTAAATTAACGGAGACTAATTAATGCAGTTAAACTATATAGATTTCATAGTAATCGCGCTTTACTTTTTATTTAACCTTGGTGTAGGTTTTTATTTAAGGAAACGGGCAACCCAAAGTGTCAGTGATTTTTTTATCTCCGGAAGAAATGTTAGCTGGTGGCTAGCCGGTACATCAATGGTTGCAACAACCTTTGCAGCGGACACCCCGCTTGTAGTTTCGGGACTAGTTGCAAGAAACGGAATAGCAGGAAATTGGATATGGTGGAGCATGGCTTTTAGTGGAATACTTACAGTATTTTTCTACGCAAAACTCTGGCGCAGAGCCGGTGTACTGACAGATGTAGAGTTTGCAGAAATAAGGTATAGCGGAAAACCTGCCGCTTTCCTGAGGGTATTCCGCGCAGCATATCTTGGTTTGCCGATTAATTTAATTATAATGGGATGGGTAAATCTAGCCATAGTAAAAATTATGATGCTTGTATTGGGAATAAATAAAGTTGAAGCTCTCGCCATTGCCATAGGAATAATGTTTATTACAGCATCGATATCGACATTATCGGGTCTTTGGGGAGTGCTATGGACAGATTTCTTCCAATTCGTGTTAAAAATGGGTATGGTGATATTGCTTGCAGTCTTTGCAGTAAATGCGACAGGGGGTATGGGCTCATTGCTGACGCAGCTACATGCGGTAGATAAATCACGGGATTCAACAAGCTCGATATTAGCGATGGTGCCTAATTTAAATTCCACCTGGATGCCGATGATAACATTTTTTGTATTTATAGCAGTCAACTGGTGGGCGTCCTGGTATCCGGGTGCTGAACCGGGCGGGGGTGGATATGTAGCCCAGAGAATATTTAGCGCGAAGAATGAAAAACATTCTCTTCTTGCTACGCTTTGGTTCAATATAGCACATTATGCACTACGTCCATGGCCGTGGATTCTGGTAGCATTGGTAGCAGTAGTGCGTCTGCAGCATGATCCAAAATTCCTGGCTGATCCGGAGACAGGATATATAAGAATAATGATATCGGACTTGCCTTCATATCTCCGGGGCTTGATGATAGCGGCATTTGCAGCGGCTTATATGTCAACAATCGGAACACAGCTTAATTGGGGAGCGAGTTATTTGGTAAATGATGTTTACCGAAGATATATAAAAACAAAACCGGAAAAACATTACGTAAATTTCTCGCAGATTGTTACGATGGTATTAATGATTCTATCTGCAATCGTAACATTTTATATGGACTCAATAGCGAGCGCCTGGCAATTCTTGATGGCAATCGGGGCAGGTACGGGATTAGTATATATATTACGCTGGTTCTGGTGGCGTATAAATGCGTGGAGTGAAATCTCAGCAATGATAGCTGCATTCACAATATCTTTGACACTTCAATTCGGATTTCATTTTGATGAAAACGACCCGAGGCAATTTGCTTACTTGCTTTTAATTACTGTCGCTTTTACAACTGCTATTTGGGTAACCGTAACGTTTTTAACGAGCCCGGAGCCAGATGAAAAGCTTTTATCGTTTTACAGAAGGGTAAGACCCAATGCAAGATTCTGGAAACCAATAGCTAAGCAGGCAACAGATATAGCTCCGGTAAAAGATGGAATACTAAATTTAATAAATTGGATATCCGGTGTAGCGATGATTTATTCATTTTTATTTGGTCTTGGACAGATCATACTAGGAAGTATGATGCTTGGAATAATTTTCTTAATTGCGGGATTTATTTTCGGCGGTATTATTTTCTATCAGATGAATAAACGCGGTTGGGAAATTCTTGGTAACTAAATTTTATTTAATAAAAAACTTAATATTTTAAGGATTAAAGAATGAAAATAGCGTTAACGGGCGGAAGAATAATAACACCGTTTCGAGTACTAAAAGATGGTGTTTTAATAATAGAAGACGGAAAGATTTCAGAGTTAGGAAAATCATCAGAAACAAAAATACCTAAAGGTTGTAAAGTATATGATGTAAAAGGAAAGAGGATTTGCCCCGGATTTGTAGACCTTCTAACACACGGCGGTGCCGGTTATGGTTTTGCAGATGACTCCGAAGTTAGTATTGCAAAAATTAGTAAATACCTCTTAGAACACGGTTCAACAACTGTTCTCGCTTCTCTATTTGCTAAGCCGGAAAAACTTTTACTTAAGGATTTAAGAAGGTTAGCTGATTATATCGAACAGCACCCCGAATCAAATATCCGTGGTATTCACATGGAAGGACCTTACTTAAACAAACAGTTAAAAGGCGCAATGAACGAGAGCTACCTTTGGCAGCCGTCTGTGGAATCATGGAATAAAATATGGAAAGCATCGAAGGGGCAAATTAAAATAATGACAATTGCACCGGAGCTTCCTGGAGCAGTTGGAGTAATGCAGGCAGCAGCAAAAGAAGGTGTAGTCCTTTCAATCGGACATTCTACGGCAAGTTATGATGAAGTAGAAAATGCAATTGACAACGGTGCTGCGCATGTTACGCATATATTTAATGCGATGGAACCGTTTCATCACCGTCATCCCGGAGTAATATTGGGAGCACTGTTACATAATGAATTGAAAATTGAGCTAATAGCCGATACGCTACACGTTCATCCGGCGGTAATGGAATTGCTGCTTAAGCTAAAAGGAGCGAGCGGAATAATATTAGTATCTGATTCAATACGTGCGGGCGGAATGCATGAAGGGGAATATGAGTTCGCTGATCAGAAGATATATATGAAGGCAAAAAGAGCGGTTCTAGCAGATGGCACACTTGCCGGCAGCACATTGACTTTAAATATGGCTGTAAAAAACATGGTTGAAACCTCGGGTGCAAAAATTACAGAGGCATTAAGAATGGCATCGCTTAACGGCGCAAAAGTTATAAATCTTGATCATAAAAAAGGAATCCTAGCTGTAGGTAAAGATGCTGACATTGTTGTACTAAATGATAATTATGAAGTCAATATGACTATCCTTGGCGGCAAGATAGCGTATCAGAGAAGTCTAAAATAGTGAGAATAGAAAGGTGGAATAATGGAAAACTTTTACCACTACTCCAACTTTCCAAAACTCTATTATTCCAATTAAAATCACGTATGATAATGAACTGAAATTGTTAAAAAAAACCGTATTATTATTGTTTAAATCTTTGCCTGCCGGTAGATATTATGTTTAAAATAATAATAAAAAGGCATCCTTTCTGTAAATTAGATAAAGTTGATTTTAATAAACAATCTAATTAAATAAAATAAAAACAGTAAAGGATGCCTAAATGAAAAAGA
>JAKBMG010000180.1 GCA_021831685.1 Bacteroidota bacterium
AGAATATCTTAGGATATTCATTTATGCAAAATTTTATTTTTCAGGATAAAGACGCCGGCAAAACTTTTGTTAAAATAAGTGAAGAGCTAATTAATACAATTAAAGCAAATGGTTTATCAGTAGATAATTTAATTATTCAAGGCAAAGGTCTGAATCCATTGCTGCAAAACTTCTGGATGCAAATTCATCCGCCTTTTTTGTTCTTGGGTTTCGCACTTGCATCAACACAATTTGCTTTCGCTTTAGGCGCACTCGTTAAAAACGAATACAGAGTATGGATTAAATTTAATTTAATGTGGGCATCAGCTACGGCTTTGATATTGCTTCTTGGAATAATGATTGGCGGTTATTGGGCTTATGGTGTTTTAGGTTGGGGCGGGTTCTGGGCGTGGGACCCGGTTGAAAATTCAAGTCTAATTCCCTGGATATTCTCAATAGCTTTAATTCATACTCTTATAGTTCAAAGGTATTCTCAAATAGAGCATGAGCTGGGAAGCTTGACAAGAACTAATTTGATATTATCGGTCTTCACTTTTGTGCTGGTTGTTTACAGCACTTTCTTAACACGCAGCGGCGTTCTATCCGAAGCTTCTGTCCATTCATTCGGCGACCCAGGTTCATTTGTTTATTCTGTGCTGCTTATATTTCTGTTGGGTTTTGCTTTATCTGTATTTGTTGGAATTTATATGAGACGAAAAACTTTAAATAACCAACAAGTGCTTTCGCAAAACATTTTTTCACGCGATATGGGATTGTTCTATGGCTCGATGCTATTAATCGGTGCCGGTTTAGCAACTCTCTTTGGAACTTCATCGCCAATATTCGGCAGCTCGGTTGATTTGATCTTTTATAATCAAATAAACTCTTTGCTTGCAATTTTTATGGTCCCTCTGATTGGGCTTTCGTTGTACTTAAACTGGAAAGACACACCAATTAAGGAATTCACAAAAAAAATAACCTTTACAGGCGGTATTGCAGTTCTGATTTCTGTCATCATAATTTATTTTGCCGGCATCCAGAATATTATTTATAGCATTCTTCTATTCACTTCAATTTTCATAATAGTTGTAAATCTTGAATTCATCTTCAAATTCAATAAGAACTTTATTTTAATGGGCGGGCATATTGCGCATATTGGCTTTGCAATTTTTCTGATAGGAGCGATATTAAGTGGTCTCTTATCAATATCTGAAACTGTTGATCTTCCGAAAAATAAATCTCAAGCTGTATTTAATAAAAAGATAACCTATTTAGGAAATGAAACGATAGATGACGGCAAAAAGTATGCTTTCAATGTTAAGATAGAAGAAGGTGAAAATATCTTAATATCGAAACCGGTTATGTACATATCCGATTATAATAACAGCTTAATCAGAGAACCGGATATTTTAATTGGCGCTTTACGGGACTTTTATATTTCCCCTTTAGGTTTTACCGTAGGCGATAATGCCGGAGTTAAAGAAATTGATTTAAAAAAAGGAGAGCCGTATAAGCTGGGTAATAAGGAAATACTTTTTGAAAAATTCGACCTTCCGCCTGACGCTATGCAAAAAATGATGAACAAAGAACCGTTTGATATCCGGGCTAAGATGAAAGTTACTTCTAACGGGACTTCAAAAAATTTTGATATTGTTGTTAACGATTCTTTAAGAAACAGTTTTCAAATTGAGGAAGACGGGCTGACTTTTAAAGCAAATCATTTTGATGTAAGCGGCACAATAGAATTCGTCGTAACCGATTTAAAGAATACACAAGAAGCTAAAGCCGAAACATTATCTGTTGAATACAGGGAAAAACCTTTAATAAATCTTGTTTGGTCGGGCATATTTTTAATGTCGTTAGGATTTATAATAATGTTAGTCAGAAGGTTTAGGGAAATAAAAATTTTGCCACATAAAAAGTGACAACTATAGTTTAATGAATGAATGATGGAGAATATTTTCTTTCAAAAGAGAAAAATGAAGTGAATTTCGAAGAGGTTGGAATATGGTAATGAATATCACTTATATCTTTTTATTTTAATGGAAACCTTTATAAAGTTTTGGCATCAGATTAGTAGAAAATATTTTTTAGCAATGATTAAACACTTGATAAAATATCGTTCATTAGTAGCTGCTGTTTTTATGTTAATGCCGCTATTATTTTGGTTCTCCTACTCTGAACTTTGGCAGCTCGTTGGCGAAAACGAAAATACCACAGCTCAGGATTATTGCGAAATTGTAAAAGTAACAAAAGCAGAAACCAGTAAAGTCGCCTTAAGTGATTTATTAAAGCTGAAAGTCGAAAAATCAATTTGTATGCATTGTATTGATGAAACAAGCATACACTGCACTTCTTATTATCAATTAGATATTGAGCATTTTCAATCGCCACACAAAACTACACTACTCTATCTCTACAACAGAACATTTCTGATCTAATCCCTTTCCCTCTCTCTTTTCTATTTATCCTTGAGTATCTAGAGGATATCTAAATAGTAATTTATTCATCAAAAGAAGGAGTAATACAATGTTAATTTCAAATATAAAATGGTTTGCAG
>JAKBMG010000111.1 GCA_021831685.1 Bacteroidota bacterium
TCGGCATTCCAGTGTTTTGAAAAAGTTCTTCAATCAAAACCAAATCATCTTTTCTCCTTAATTAATTTAGGAATAATAGCAACCAGGTTAAAATCCTTTGAGAAAGCCGAAAAGATTTTTAACGACCTTTTGAAGTCACACGGGGATGAGCCGGAAGTAATTTTCAATTTAGGCTTTTGTTTCGAAGAACAGGAGAAGTACGGAATGGCGCTAGATTGTTATAAAAAATATTTAGACATAGTACTTGATTCTACACCCGAAGCAACCCCCGCTATTATTAGATCGGCGTATATTTTATCAAAATTAGGTCAGGTTGAAAAAGCAAGAGGCCTATATGGAAAATACCTCCACAACGATGATTTAAAAGAATTAGCTTTTATCGAGCTTGGAAATTCAAAATTAAGAAGCGGTTATGCAGAAGACGCATTAGTTTTTTTTGATAATGCTATAAAGATAAGACCGGATGCTGTGGAATTACATTACGCAAAAGCTCATTGCCAATTGTTGCTTGGAGATTTTAAGAATGGTTGGGAAGAATACGAATGGCGAATAAAGAAGTCGGAATTTCCCTCACGGAATCTAAAAAAACCGCGTTTAATCGATCAAGATATCAAAGGAAAAAAAATTCTTGTATATACGGAACAAGGTCTTGGTGATACAATTCAGTTTGTAAGATATCTTTCGATGCTGAGAGAAAAGGGCGCCTATGTAATTTTTGAATGCGGTGAATATCTATTTAAGCTATTAAAAGATTTTCCGGGATTTGACCGGAGAATCGACATAACCGGTGTTTCGGAAGATGAATTGGACTATGATTATCAGATACCAATCCTAAGCTTACCTTATTATTTCAAATCGGATATCGAATCTATCCCTTGTAAAATTCCATATATACAGGTAGATAAATCTAAAAAGGAAAAATGGAAAAAAGTAATTGTTCTCTCTGAAAAACTTAAAATTGGAATTGCTTGGGCAGGAAGCCCTAAGCATGGCGGAGATAGACAAAGATCCTGTCCGCTTGAAAAATTTCAACCGGTAATAGAACGTGATGATGTTGAAGTGTATAGCATGCAACTTGGCGCAGGTTTATATCAGTTAGATGAACAAAAAAAAATTATTGATTTAAAGGAATATAACACAGATTTGACAGAAGCTGCGGCAGCTATTGCTAATCTTGATCTAATTATCAGTGTAGATACTTCGATTGTACATCTTGCAGGCGCTTTAGGGAAGGCGGTATGGGTATTACTCCCGATGTTTCCGGATTGGCGGTGGATGCTTGGCAGGGACGATACACCATGGTATCCTACTATGAAACTATATCGGCAGACAAGACCTTACGATTATGACGGAGTGTTCGAACTAATAAATAATGATTTGGATTTGCTTGTTCTGTCAAAAAAAAATGGAAGTATTGGCGAAAGTTCTTTTATTCCCAAAATGAATGAAGTGAAAACGTATCAAATAGACGAACCTCTTTATTTAGCCATGTCTAAGGGAGACAATTTCGGCTGGGGTGTTTGCAGCAAATACATCAAAAAAGAATTGTCGAAAAAAATAGATGTGATTGATTTATACGACGGTGAAAAATCTTCAATTAAAAATATTCAGGGAAATGTTCTTCATGCAATCGCCGGTTTAGATTTTAATAAGATTTTTGACGTAAAAGGAAAGAAAAATTTTGGATATACCTTTTTTGAAAATGAATTAACTAATACATCAATAGTAAATTCAAAACAATATGATTTAATTTTTGCAGGCTCTTCCTGGTGCTACGAAAAGATGTATGATAAAGGAATTAAGAACTGCGATGTCCTTCTTCAGGGAATAGACCCGGAGGTTTTTTATCCTTCAGAATCAAAAATGAATCCCGATCTATTTGTTATCTTTTCCGGCGGAAAGTTCGAACTTCGCAAAGGGCAGGACCTGGTTTTAAGAGCCGTTAAAGTCCTTCAGCAAAGATTTAATGATGTAGTTTTAATTAATGCTTGGTATAACGGTTGGCCGAATACAATGTCATCTATGCACTCATCGCCGCATATAAAATATGTTTATCAAGGGAAAGACTGGGCGCAGGTAATGAATAGTATTTACCTGCTTAACGGATTAGATGTTAACCGTATTATTACTTTACCCTTGGTTCAGAATGAAGAGATGAGAGGAATTTATTCACAGACTAATGTAGGTCTATTCCCGAACCGGTGCGAAGGCGGAACGAATTTAGTCCTTATGGAATATATGGCTTGTGGCAAACCGGCAATCGCTTCTTTTAACACCGGGCATAGAGATATTCTTAATCCGGGAAATTCCATACTTCTAAATGATATGGAAGAATTCAAACTTTTTGATTCTGACAAAAAGTTAATTGCTGATTGGGAAGAACCGGACTTTGATGAAATAATATCAAAGTTAGAGTACGCTTATTACAACCGGGATGATATTAAGATGACAGGTCAAAGAGCCGCGCAGGATATGAAAAGTTATACCTGGGAGAAGACAGCTGAAAATTTATTAAAAATGATTAAATAGGATTAAGGAAAATCTCACTGGCAGCTTATATGTCGGAATTACTCAATGAAAATCCCCGCCCTTTTATTGAAATGGCTAAGCTAGCTTATGAAAGAAAAGATTATGTAAAAGTATGCGAATGTTTGCAATCACTTATAAAACTTGATTCAACCAAACCGGAATATTTTTCCGGATTAGCTATTGCTCAGAAAAAACTAAAAAAGTTTGATGATGCGGAGATAAATTATTTAAATGCTCTAAAAATTAAATCCTCATTTTGGGAAGCTTCTTACAATCTTGGATTGCTGCTTCAGGAAAAGGGTGAAGTCGAACAGGCGATAAAATTTTACAATGCTGCCATTGAATCAAATCCCGCTCTTTATCTTGCATATTATAATCTTGGAAATGCATACCGGGAAAAGGAAATGTTTTCGGATGCTATTCTTTATTATTCAAAAGCGATCGACGCAAAAAAGGATTTTTCTGATGCTTATTACAACCTCGGCGTAGTTTACGAGCATTTATTTGATTTTGAAAATGCATTGCAAAATTATGAGTTCGCAATAAAATATGAGCCTAATCATATTTATGCCCATTGGAATAAATCGCTATTACTTTTGCTTAAAGGAGATTATCAAAATGGCTTTGAAGAATTTGAATGGAGACTTTTACGAAAGGAATCCGTAAAAAGAAATTTCATGAAACCGAAATTAACTAATCTGAAAATTACGGGCAAGAAAGTTTATGTTTATTGTGAGCAGGGTTTGGGAGATACAATTCAGTTTGTTAGATTCTTAAGCGACTTAAAAAAATTGGGAGGTTTCTTAATTTTTGAAGTTGATCCTTTGTTGATAAATTTATTTTCCGGTCTAAACTATATTGATGAACTAGTTCCAAGACTTAGTCTTGACGAGCCTATCGTGGATTATGATTATCAAATATCCTTATTAAGTTTGCCGAAATTGTTCAGGGCAACAATCGGAACAATACCTTCCGATACTCCCTATTTGCAAACCGACTTAAATAAGATGAAACATTGGAATGATGAATTAGCCGTAGAATATTTGAAGGTTGGAATAGCGTGGGCAGGTAATCCAAATCATTCAAGAGATAAAATGCGTTCGGTTTCCTTAAATCGTTTTGAGAAAATCGCAGGTATAAATTCTTTAAAATTATTCTCTCTACAGATTGGAGAAGCTTCAAAAGAAATTAATGAAGTAAACTTTGATATAAAGGATTTAAGTTCGTTTGGAATGAATGATTTTTCAGACACAGCGGCAGTAATTTCGAATCTTGATTTAGTAATTACTGTGGATACGTCGGTTGCACACCTTGCCGGCGCAATTGGAAAGGAAACCTGGTTACTTCTGCCGTATTTCCCGGATTGGCGCTGGATGCTTGAAAGGACGGATACTCCCTGGTATCCGTCATTAAAACTTTTCAGGCAGCCCAAACCAGGTGATTGGGATACGGTTTTTCAAAACGTTATGGATGAATTAAAATTTATGTGTCATATCGAAGGAGCCTGCCTGTCCGGTAGACAGGGTCGTCGAAATGACAAATAAAATATTTCGCAGAAACTCTAATTTAGATCTGAGGATTAACCGGAGTGATGGGGTGGGGGAATATTGGAATAATAGAGTAATGGAATGTTGGGTAAATTCCACTACTCCATTTCTCCACTACTCCAACACTCCATGTCTTCGGTTCAGGCATCGTATTTATCTCAAAATTATAACATAAAAGTAATTGTATGATTACACTCAGTATGATCGTAAAAAATGAAGAAAAATATCTTGCAGATTGCCTGGCTTCGGTAAAGGATGTCGTGGATGAAATTGTTTTAGTCGATACCGGTTCAACAGATAGAACTATTGAAATTGCTAAAGATTACGACGCAAAGATATTTAACTTTAATTGGGTAAATGATTTTTCTGCCGCTCGAAATTATGCTCTTGATAATTCTACTGGTGATTGGATTTTATATTTGGACGCCGACGAAAGATTGTCACCCGATTCAAAAGCAGAATTAAGACGCTTAACTAAAGAAATTAAAAAGGAAGCATATTTTTGTATAGTTGATAATATTGACGAAATCGGTCACCGTGCTGCACTGATGGCTTATCCAAGGCTTTTCCCTAATAGAAAAGAATTAAGATTTGAAGGAGCGATTCATGAGCAAATTGAACCGGCGCTTTTAAGAAATCATTACCAAATTAAAAATGCTAAGATTAAAATTATTCATCTTGGCTATAATGTTGAAAAAGCGGGAATGGACTTAAAGGCAAAAAGGAACCTTGAAATTTTACAGACAGAATATATTCGAACCAAGTCCTCGTATAATGCATATCAGCTCGGTCAGACTTACGGTTTATTAAACAAACCTGAAGAGGCTGTGTTTTATTTTGAGGAATGTCTTAAAGATACTAACTTAAATAAAGATTTTATATCGACTGCATACCGCTATATTGCCGTGGATTCGGCAAAGAAAATGGATTACAAAAAAGCCATAGAGCTGATAAATAAAAGCCTTGCAGCAGATAAGGAACAGCCTTTAGCGCTACTAGCAGCATCTTCTATATATGCACTTATAAATGATTTTGGAAAAGCAGATTCATATTGCCGAAAAGCTTATATAGTAAATAATCAGTTAATATCACAAAAGAAATATTCATCGCAGATACCGCTGGCAGATGATAAATCTATTTTGTTCCATGGACTCAGTTTAGCTATTCAAGCAAAAGATAAAAATCTTTACAACTATTATTCCGGTTTGATTAATAATTCTAAGACAATCAAAGGTCTAAACGACTTACAAAATTTGTTTTCGGATTTGCTGAATAACGAGAAACTTACCCATACAAATTTAGAGAAGTATGCCGCTGCAATTGATGAAAGTAATATCAACGTATTGCTTAGCGCGCTTAAGGATTACCAAGGCATTGAAAGCAAACTTAATTTACTTAAAAATATTTATCCGAAATTTTCCGGTAATTATACTTTTCTTAACAGCTATGGATTAGTCTTATCCGAAGTAAAACTTCAAGACGAATCCGAATTAATATTTGAAAAATCTTATAAGTTAAATCCTTACGAGCCATCAACAATTTATTATTTAATCTCATCTTATATTCAAAAAAAACAGAAGGGGAAAATAATCGATATAATAAAAGAAGCAGAAGAAAGATTTAAAGAACATCCGGAAATATCAAATCAAATAGAAAGGCTTAAAGCAAAACTTCATAATTTTATTTCAGATTAATCATCTTGGTTTTCGCTAAACTTTTCAAATTCTCTTCCGATAATATTGTTGAGGAAAAAATCCTCAAAATAAACAAACACCGGGAATGGAATCCCGGAAACAATAATTAAATATACACGGAGGTATATATGCCATTTCAAATCAACACAAACGTCAATGCGTTGTTAGCTTACAATTCGTTAGCCCAAACAACCGCAAACACATCTAAAGCTCAGTTGCAGCTTGCGACGGGTTTAAGGATCAATTCAGTAGCCGATGATACTTCAGGTTACAGAGTGGGAAAAGACTTGCAGGGAAAAATTGCAATTATGCAATCTGCTCAGAATAACGTCGGTTCTGCAAAAGATGTTTTATCTACCGCAGAATCAGCTCTTTCAAGTATCAATGATCTTCTTATCCAGATTCAAGGAAAAGTTACGGATGCAAACGATCCTACCAAAAATCTTACTTCGCTTGCTAATGATATCAAAGCTCTGGGTAATGAAATCAGTTCAATCTTTACTAATACTCAGTTCAATAACACCAGTCTTCTCAGTGGTACCTCAGTACCTTCCGGTCAAAACTTTATTTTCCAAACTGGCGTCAGCGATACCTCTACAATTAATTTTGGAAATATGAGTACTCTTGATTTGACATCTCTGACGGGGGCATCCTCAAGTTCTATTACAGGTATGGCTTCTACGGTTACGAGCCTTCAGTCTGCTGTTCAAGATGCACTTGGAGGAATTGGTAACTGGACTCAAAGATTGAATGTTAAGAATGACTACTTGACTTCGGCTATCACAAATGCTACTTCTACAACAAGTCGTTTGTTCAATGCTGATATGGCTTCGGCTCAGTTAAATGCGACAAAAGGTCAAATTCAAGAACAGATCGGAACTACTCAGCTCTACAATATAAACACAGCTCCGCAAAGCCTTTTAGCGCTCTTTAGATAATTAAATTATCTTTCACTATCCCTCTTCCGCAAAACCGGAAGAGGGATCTTAATAGCAATTAGATTACCGGAATGAATAAAATGTACAACCAAACTCTAACAAAAAATAACCCGAACAGAATGAACCAATATTTGGTTAAAGAAGTCTTAGAAGCAACTCCCGAACAATTACTGATTAAAGTCTACGATTTTGCAATCCTAAACTGCCAGCGGAATAATCTGGAAAAGACAAATAAGGCCATTAAAGAATTGATCAATTTCCTCCGCTGGGATACCGAGGAGGGAAAGGCGGTTAATGCAGGATTATTCAGATTGTACGAATACTGCCAGGAAGAAATGAGAAAAAAGAATACCGAGATCGTCTTTAAAATTTTAACTGAATTAAGAGAAACCTGGTTAAAAGCTTTCAAAATGAAGTAGGAATTTTTTATGAGCGGTATATTATCTTCTTCAACTATAAGTGCTTTGGTGCAGTCGTATGTTTCAAATCAAACAAATATTTCCATTACTCCGCTTCAAAATCAAGTACAGAATTATCAAAATATTGTTTCGTCATACGGAACATTAAGCACAAACCTAAGCGCACTAAATACAGAATTAGCTACTCTTCAAACATCTGATAGTTCTTCTGTTTTTGCTTCAAAGACAGCGACTTCCTCTAATTCAACCTTTGTCACTGCAACTGCCAGCGGGTCAGCTTCAATAGGTGTAGCAAGTATTAGGGTAAATCAACTTGCACAAAACGATACGGCTATCTCACAAAATTTAACATCGGCAACCGCAAACGCCATTACCGGTACACATCATTTTGTAATTAATGCCGGCGACGGAAACGGCGGACAGACCAATAGCGATGTTTATGTTACTTTCGGAACATCAGAGACCAATCAAACTGTGATGCAGAAAATCGCGAATGCAATTAACTCAAATCAAGCAGTTGTAACGTCCGCTTCAAAGTCTGCTACTGCTGCCTATTCGGGGGGCGCTGCGTCAATAGCAGTAAATCTTAATGGGACGACAACCACGCTTAATTTGAACAGCGGTGATACCACATACGATCAAGTTCTAAATGATATAGCCTCGCAGATAAATTCGAATGTTTCAGGAGTCTCGGCAAAAGTAATAGCCGATCCTAACATTTCGGGTAATGAAATGCTGCAGATGACGGTACAAAATAATTCAAATTATATTTCAATCTCTAATGCATCAGGTTATAATATTGTAGGTGATTTAGGAATTGCCGCTACCGAGGAGAAATCGGCTGCCGGCACTATGACCGGTTCGGTATTTACTCCTTCTTCGGGTCAATCTCAATTGTCTTTGACTGCTGCCCAAACAGGGCTTGATTATAGAATAATGAATATGTCAGACGTGTCGGGGAGTACTGCTCTTAGTTCTGTCGGGCTAAACTTAGGAACAAGCAGACCTGTATTTAGCCAATCAACATCGCCGAATACAGCAGGATTTATTTATGCCGATACAACCCTTGCCAATAATTTACTTAATTCAAAATTTGTTTATAACGGGATCAGCTTACAAAATGATTCAAATAAAGTTAGCAATTTGGTATCAGGTGTAACTTATAATTTGAATTCGGTAATGCAGTCAACTGATACGACCGTTAATGTTTCAGTCGGTACTGATGTAAAGACTATTCAAACTGAAATTCAAAATTTTATTACCAAATTTAATACCGCTTATACTTACGTAAAATCAAACAGCACGCCCGGCACTACAAACCGGGGTGTATTTATGGGCGATCCCAACGGATATACAGTTCTAAATGGGTTAGGTTCAATCGGTTATTCGGCGGTAAGCGGATTACCGGCAGGAAATTTAAATTATTTAACCCAGATAGGTATTTCCTTTGATCCGACTAATGGACTTAGTGTTTCAAATTCTACAGAACTTCAGCAAGCAATAGCTAATAATCCAAGCCAGGTTGAAGCTATGTTTAATTCTACAAACGGGATTGCCAATTCCCTGTCAAAATTTATTTCTCCTTATCTCGGTGCTGGAGGTTATTTAGCTTTGACTCAAAATTCTTATAATAATAATATTTCTTATCTTAATAATAGAATTACATCTGCACAGACTACGATAAATACAGAGGCGAATAATTTAACAAACCAATACCAGCAAATGCAGGCGCAATTAGTCACACTATCTAATATGCAATCTTATTATAGTAGCACAGGACAATTTTTCTAAAATATGGAAAAGCTTGAAATGGAAATAATGGATATCAAATCCTTGTTAAATGAGATATTACAGACACTTAACTCTGTTGATGACAAGAATTTTGACAATAATCTCATCAAAGCCAAGCATGGTATGGAAAAAATGGTTAAATTAAAGCTAAGTCTAAAAAAGACCTATCCATACGAGGAATTAAAGAAATATGATCCGGAGCTGGTTGAAATCACTAAACAAATTCAGGATTCCTTCGATAATTTATTTACGAGTAAAAAGAATCAGTTTGCAGAACTTGGTAAACAAATTGCTGCATTACGGAATAAGTCAAAATTAGTTAATTATTATAGGTAAGAAAATGGATATTAAATCAGTATCAAACGCCGCTTATTTTCCCAAAGATTTACCGGGAAATACCAAAAAGACGCAAGAAAGCACTGATAATAAAAGTAAAGATCAGTTAGTACTTTCTCCTGAAGCTCAAAATTTACAAAAATCTCAGACTCAGAATAAAAATCTTGAAGAGATAAAGGAAAAGATCAATAATAAATCTTATGATTCAGACGATGTGATAAATAAAGTAGCAGATAAAGTTCTGCAGGATATTAAAAAGAAATAGAAAAATTTGAATAGGGGAAATTAACATTTCAATTAAAGGCATGTTTGCTCTAAAACCGTTTGCTTATAATGTAGCAAATTTTTAATATAACGTCGCAGATTAATTAAATATTTATATGTGCAGACTTAATTGGTTATCATGCCTCAATTCGAAGATAATATTCAGGATAACAAGCTCCAGATTTTAGGTAAATTAACAGCAAGTTTACTTCACGAAATCCGTAATCCGCTTTCGGCAATTAAAATGAATCTTGATTATTTAAATATGATCGAGACAGAATTGCCTGCCGAAGCGATTGAGTCGGTTCTTGTATGCAATAATGCTTTATCCCGAATCCAATACTTAATGGATAATGTACTTACATTTACGAAGAAAAATTTTAACGGCGCAAAAAATTGTTCGATAAATGAGATAACAAATAACGCCTTTGAAATTATGTTCCCGGCTGCTTTGAAAAAAAATATAAAATTATTAATCTTCCTGGAAGATCGGATCCCTCAAGGCTTTTATGATAGAGGAAAGCTGCTTCAAGTTTTTCTAAACCTTATTACAAACGCAATTGAATCCTGTGAAAATGGAGGTGAGATTGTGATTAAAACGTATAGCCAAAATTCGGATTATGTTATTTGGGAAATATCGGATACAGGTGTTGGAATTAACGAAGACGATAAAGACAAAATTTTTCAGGATTTTTATACTAACAAAGAAAAAGGTACCGGACTGGGATTAAGCGTTTGCAAGATGCTGTTGCATGAGTATCAGGCTGATTTATATTTTGAAAGCACACAAGGAGTGGGCACAAAATTCTTTATTAAATTCAATCCTAACTTGATGCAAAATCATGATGAAATTTAAAATACTTATTATTGACGACGATGATTTAGTTTGTATTTCATTAAAAAAATTGCTCCAAAAGCTTGGTTACGAGGTTGAAGTATGTTTAGACGGGGATGAAGCTTTTAATAAAGTAGAAGAATTCCAGCCCGATATTATCCTTTTAGATATTTATCTTACCACACAAAACGGACTAAATATTCTTAAACAATTTCGGAAAAAATATTTCAATATCCCTGTTATAATGATTACCGGCTATTCGGATGTTAAAATTGCCGTTACTGCTATTAAGTCCGGAGCCTATGATTTTCTCCTAAAACCGATTGATATAGAACAGCTTCAATTAGTTCTTAAGAAAGCCTTAGATGGTTTAATGCTTAAAGCCGAGGTTGAGAAGCTGCATCAAATAATTCAAAGCGATGAATTAACTAAAGATTTTTTTGGCAAGGGGACCAAGATTCGCCGGCTTATAAATTCGGTAGAAAAGCTTGCTCAAAGTTCGGATACGACAATTTTATTGGAAGGGGAAAGCGGAACTGGGAAAGAAGTTTTTGCAAAATTTATCCACCAAAATAGTCCTAGAAAAAATGGACCGTTTATTCAAATAAACTGTTCCGCTATACCAAAAGAGTTGGCTGAAAGCGAATTGTTCGGGCATGAGAAGGGTGCTTTTACCGGTGCAGCGCAAAAAACTAAGCTTGGAAAATTTGAACTTGCAAACGAAGGCACAATTTTGCTAGATGAAATCGGAGAGCTGTCGTTGGACCTTCAGGTAAAGCTTCTGCGCGTTTTGCAGGAAAAGAAATTTTACCGTTTGGGCGGTGAAAAAGAAATTTCTGTTAACGTAAAAGTTATTGCCGCCACAAATAGAAATCTTGAAGTAGAAGTTGAAAAAGGAAATTTCAGAACGGATTTATTTTATAGACTTAACGTTGCAAGAGTTTTTATTCCTCCTTTAAGAGAAAGGAAAGAGGATATCCCGCTGCTTGTTTATACTTTTATTGATGAGTTTGCAAACAAGTTTGACAAGAAAATTAAAGATGTTGATGCTTCCGCTTTGAGATTATTGGAATCTTATCCATGGAAAGGTAACGTTCGTGAATTAAGGAATGTAATTGAGCGTGCCGTTCTTTTAATTGAAGAAGATGAGCTGAAAGAATATCACTTAAACTCTTTATTAAACTCCAACGCTGTACAAAAGGAAGAAGAGAATAAATTCGTTCTCCAGATTCCTGCAAAAGGAGTTGCTATAGATTTAGTGCTTAAAACTTTGATACAAAAAACCCTTAAAATTACAAACGGAAATCAAGTTAAAGCCGCTAAAGTTCTTGGACTTTCAAGATCGAAATTAAGATATCGAATGGAACAGCTTGGTATTGAAGTAACAAAAAATATTAAATAATTCTTACGAAATTTGAAGAGTAAATGTAAAGGATGTGCCTTCATTAATTTTACTCTTAACCCAAATTTTTCCTCCCTGCATTTCGACCAATTCTTTACAAATAATTAATCCTAATCCGGTACCGCTTTCTTTTTCTGTGCCTAATGTTGAATGCTGGGAATCAATTCTAAATAAAGCCGGTAAAATATCCTCCGGAATGCCGATGCCGTTATCCGTCACTGTTAATTCCGCAAATCCATTTTTTACTTCAGAAGTAATTTTTATTTCACCTCCGGACTTTGTAAATTTTATTGCATTTGATATTAGATTTTGAAGTACAGAATTAAAGGCGGTTGTATCGGCAAGGGCTTCAATAGTTTTATCGACTTCATTAACTATTCGTAATCCTTTAGTATTTGCGTTTGGTTGAAGCAAATTAATATTGTACTGTACATCGTAGTATAAATCAATTTGAGCAAGTTTTACTTCAATCTTTCCACGCTGGATTCTTGACCATTGGAGAAGATTTTCAATTAGCCCAAAAAGACCTTTTGCCGAATGATTAATATTGCTTAAAAATTCTTTTAGCTCATCCATTGTAAGATCATCAAACTCTTCAGTTGCTATAGTTGTTAGCCCTAATAAACCCTGGAATGGACTTCGCAGATCGTGAGAGATAATCGAAAAGAACCTGTCTTTGCTTGCATTGGATTCTTCAAGTTCCTTGGAATATTTCTTTATTACCTCCTCCGCCTCTTTTCTTTCAGTAATATCTTTAATGACTAATTGAACTGCGTTATCATTTTCAAAAACAATAGGATTTGGCAAAACCGTTACATCGATAATAGCTCCGTCCAAACGTCTAAGTTTAAGCTCTTGAAATAAAAATTTGGAACTAATACTATCTGAATTATGATTTAAAATGTTTAACGATTTGGGGAGCATAAAATCGCTAATATCTTTATTAATCAGATCAAAAATATTTGAAGCTTTACACAAATTAACGCAAGCTTCGTTCGCAAAAGCAATTTTTCCGTTGCTATGAATTATTACCGCATCTGGAGATAACTCCATAAATTGCCGGAGTCTTTTTTCCGATTCAAATAAAGATTCTTCTATTATTTTTGCTTTACGCGTCATGTCCATGTTTTTGATAGCCAACGCAATATCAAAGGCTATGCTTTTAATTAATAAACTTTCCTCTTCTACTAAATTACGCTGTTTTAGGATTAATGCAATAGCCCCATATACCCGCCCCTCCGATTCAAGCCTAACACTTAAAACTTTTTCATCCTTGCCAAGAAAAGGAAGAACCGGCTGAGCCAATGATTCTATAATTCCATTCTGAAGAACGGTTCTTCTAAGCCATGCAGGAAGCTCAACTTTTTGAAGCGTTGCAATTATAGCGTTAAACTTGTCTCCAATTCCTTCTTCAATTGTCGTTATTATATTATTTACCTCGTCAAAAAGGATAATCCATGCGCCATTAAATTCTTTAGTAACTGTAAAACTTTTGCAAACTGCTCTAATAAATTTATCCAGATCATTTTCACGATTTATTATCTGATTTATCTTCCTTGCAATTTTTAAAAGGGTATTTATCCTAAAATTTCTTTTTTCCATTTGGCTTTTATTCAAAGCGATTTCGATTAAAGCAAATAATTCTTTTTCTTCGTAAGGTTTAAGGATGTAACCGAATGGTTGAGAAAGTTTTGCTGAATCTATAAAACTGCTGTTGACAAAACCGGTAAGAAATATTATAGGTATTTGGAATTTTGACCAGATGTAATTTGCCGCTTCAGTACCCATCATCTCGCTGTTTAAGATAATATCCATCAGCACTAAATCCACATTACCGGATTTAACTGCGTTAATAGCATCCTCTCCGGTAGCCACGATTGAGGCTGTCTCATATCCTAGCTCTTCAATTGAATTTTCCAGAGATTCAGCTATGCCGGGTTCATCTTCCACAATTAAAATTTTTGATTTGCCCATTTATTTTTTCTGTTTGTAAAAAAATCTTCAAGTGATACTTATAAAGATTTTTAATTTTATTTATCTGATGTTACGCAACTTTTGGAAAACCTGCCTGCCGAGTCTGTTGCACAACTTCCAGATGTCATTTCGAAGGAGTCTTCAACTGAAAAATCCCATTTTAGACAGTTTTGAGACCTCTCTTTACGTTCGAGACTAAATAGGAGAGTTCTGCAACACTTATTCACAAATCGCGTTAAAAAGCGAACTAATTTAGCTCTGGGGCAATGAAAAATGGAGTCTTGGAGTACTTGAATTTGAACATTTCTATTCTCCAACCATATGTCAGATCCATCTGATATTATCGAAATTTTTTGTAAATACTTTATCTATATAAGGGTTATAAAAGTGAAAAAATTTCTCATATACTAAATATGAAACTTTAAGAAACTATAGTTGTGCAAATTTAGTAGCCGTAACTAAAATAATATGGAATTTTTTCGATAATTATCCAAAGATGTTTTATTGTATATCACAATATGATAATCTAATTTCCAAAAATTAGGAGCGGAAAATGACAAGTCTTGAAAATTTAAAGAAAGAATCTTCGGAACTACTGCAGTTAGTTAGTTTTATGATTCAAAATGAAGAGTTTGCCATCGATATTTTGTTTGTTCAGGAAATAAATCGCATGCTGCAAATAACAAAAGTACCAAATGCGCCGGCTTTTGTTAGCGGGGTTGTAAATCTCCGGGGGCGAGTTATCCCGGTAATAGATTTAAGAACAAAACTTGGTATGGAAGTAAAAGAACATGATAAAAATACAAGAATTGTCGTCGTAGAGGTAAAAGAAAAAACCGTAGGTTTTATAGTTGATGCAGTGAAAGAAGTTCTTAGAATACCAGCCAGCATAACAGAACCCCCACCGGAATTGGTCATCGGTATTAACTCCGAATTTATTATGGCGGTAGGTAAACTTGAGGATAGATTAATTACCCTGATAGACATTGAAAAAATATTATCTAATAGCGAAGCAAAGTCTTTGAGCGAAGTTGCATAGTTAAAATTTTAATTTTAAGAGCAAGGAATAAAAAATGAGTTGGTTTGATAATTTAAGAATGAAAAGTAAGATTATTATGATTTTTTCTGTGCCTCTGATTGTACAGGTTATAATTGGCACAACAGGGATAATGCATTCTAATGGCATTCAAAGTGAACAATGGTCCTTTTATTACTTCTTCTGGGAAATAGTTACGGATGTTTCTATTTTTTTAGTTATGGGATTTCTAGTGTATCATACTACTAATAAGCCGTTTATTAAAATTCTCAAAACCATTAATGAAATTGAGAAAGGACATCTTGATTTCAGATTAAATTTTTCACGAAAAGATGAAATAGGTTTAGTCGCTGACTCACTTGACCATTTTGCAGAGAATTTGCAAAAAAATATTGTCGGCAGTATGCGAAAGATTTCCGAAGGAGATTTTAGGATTATAATTACTCCTCAAGATGAAAAGGATGAAATTTCACCAACGCTCAATAAAATAGCAACTACTCTGAATGATTTAAAGAGCGAAACCGATTTGTTTACCAGGGCATATTCCGAAGGCAAGACTGATTTTACAGGAAATACCGACAAGTTTACCGGTGGGTATAAAGAAATTGTTGAAGGAATAAATAAAACCGTAAATGAAATAGTCTCAGTTGTAAGAAGCGGCTACATCACAATGCAAAAGCTTACCGAGGGAGATTTAACGGCGAGAATGGATAACGACTTTAAGGGGAATTATAAGCGATATAAAGATTATATAAATAATCTGGGAGGGTCATTGCATAACGTAGTAGCTGAAGTCGCTGCAGCTATAGCTTCAACGGAGAATGCCTCAAACGAAATATCGTCAAGCGTTGAAGAAATGGCGGCAGGCGCAGAAGAACAATCTCAACAAACATCTGAAGTTGCGAGCGCGGTAGAAGAAATGACACGAACAATTTTGGATAACACGCATAGCGCAACTCGTGCAGCGGAAACCGCTAAAGAATCCGGAATAAAAGCCAAGCAGGGAGGCGAGGTTGTTAAAGAAACGGTTGAGGGAATGATTAAAATTGCAGATGTAGTAAATAAATCAGCAGCAACTGTTGCAGCGCTTGGTAAGAGCAGCGATCAGATTGGTGAAATTGTCCAGGTGATTGATGATATTGCAGATCAAACAAATCTTCTTGCACTTAATGCAGCCATTGAAGCAGCTCGCGCCGGCGATCAAGGGAGGGGCTTTGCAGTTG
>JAKBMG010000061.1 GCA_021831685.1 Bacteroidota bacterium
GTCAATTACAGTCCCAAGGGATCAAAAACATAATTGTAAACCCAGCAGATGTACCAACAAGCAACAAAGAGAAAACACGAAAGACTGATACTGTATTGGATTTTCTCGGAGTTCATCTACCGGAGGACATAGAACTAAAACATTGGAGCGGTGGTTTTATTTCTTATTTACAGAAACTGGAATTCAAGTACGATGTTGTAAAGCAAACACTTGAACAGCTAATAATAGAACTGTCTAATCTGCGAAAACAGTTGACTGAAGTACTGAAATGGAATATTTGGAAATACTACTCAATTCCAATACTCCAACCTGCCTGGCGGCAGACAGGTTTTCCAAGAGTTGCGTAACATTAGTTAATAAGATAAAAGAAATTTGTTTTTTTGCCTTTCCCATATTAGCTTTGTATATTGTTGATGTATACTTAAAGACATTATGGATATAATAGACATACCGGAACCAATCAAATTTGAATGGGATTCCGGAAATATAAATAAAAATAAGATTAAACATAATGTTGACTATACTGATATCGAACAAGTATTTTCAAATGAAGAGTTGTATTTTTATCCGGATGAAAAACATTCAAGCAATAAAGAAACAAGATACATTGCTTACGGTCATGCAGACAATGGAAGAAATCTAATTATTTGCTTTACATTAAGGAATAATTCTATTCGTGTAATATCTGCAAGAGACATGGATAAAAAAGAAAGGTTGTTATATGAAGAGTTTAAAAGAGATCCCGGACTTTAAAAATGAAGACGAAGAACGTAAGTTTTGGTCAACTCATAGCACTGTAGATTATATAGACGTGTCAAAAGTTTTTAAGGCGAGATTACCTAATCTTAAACATACGACTAAAGCTATATCCATAAGATTAACTGAATCTACATTATCCAAATTAAAGACCAAAGCAAATAAGATGGATGTACCATATCAATCTTTAATAAAGATATTCATTGAAGACGGTATTAACAGCGACAAACCAAATCATTCAAAAAGGAAACCTTCAAAACATCCAAAGAAGATTTTAATAAGATAATTAGGGATGCGTAACTACTTTAAAAAAAATATGCAGTTACAATCAATATTAGAAAACACGTCAGACTTTTCCAATACTCCAACAATTAGGTAACTTCAATTAATAGCTATTTGATATTTTTCTGAAATGGAATCCGTAAATCGTAAACAATATTGCTAAAGAAAACAACTGCGGTTTGCGGAATAGCGACCAGAAAAATAATTTCCAGTAGTAAATCCTTTCCTCACCGATCACTCCCAATTTGAATATAGATTTAAAAAGCGCGAGGATGTAATTCGGATTAAGGTGAAATACTTTCTTCTTCTTCGGCTCAAAATCTTTCATGAAGCGCATTACACGTTCGTAATAATATTTAGGTGAATAGATAGTATCTAAAATTTTTTTATATCCGTCAATAAGTTTTTCGGAATTCATCTGAGGAATAAAATTGATTGAAAAGTCTGTGTTATTACCGGTGAAATCTTTAAGCATTCTTCCTTCGGTAATAAGTCTTTTCTGAAGTTTCGTCCCGTTAGGTGCATTTAACAGCCCAACCATAGCCGTCACAATGCCGCTTTCCTGGATAAAATTTGTAAGCCTATCGAATATTGTAGGCGGATCATTATCAAATCCAACTATGAATCCTCCTTGAACTTCCAATCCGGATTTTTGAATTTTCTTTATGCTTAAAAGTAAATCGCGATTTCTATTCTGAATTTTATTACACTCTATCAAGCTTTCTTCATTCGGAGATTCGATGCCAATGAACACTGCCTCAAAACCCGCTTTAACCATAAGATGCATCAGCTTATCATCATCCGCAAGATTAATAGAGACTTCCGTGTTAAAGTAAAATGGGTTTTTATTTTTATCATTCCACTCTGCAATTGCAGGCAGAATTTCTTTTTTCAATTTTACTTTGTTGCCTATGAAATTATCATCTACGAAAAATACAGGTCCTCGCCATCCGGTAATATATAATGCATCCAATTCGGCTAATACTTGTTCTTTTGTTTTCGTACGCGGTCTTCTTCCATAGAGGACTGTTATATCACAGAAGTCACAATCAAAAGGACATCCGCGAGAATACTGAACATTCATAGAGGTATAATTATTCATCGATACAAGATCCCAAAGGGGCAGGGGAGTGGTGGTAATTTCTGCCCAATCTTCCGAAGTGTATTTTTGTTTGGCTTTTCCTTCATTTAAATCTATAAGAAACTCCGGCAGAGTTATTTCGGCTTCATTAAGAATTAGATGATCAATGTTTTGGTAATTTTCCGGACTGCTTGTGAATAAAGGTCCGCCTGCTACAATTTTTGCGTTTAGTTTTTTACATTGTTGTATTACTTCATCTACGGAAACGCTTTGTATTGACATTGCACTAATAAAAACATAATCCGCCCAAAGAATATCTTTATCCTTCAGCTCGCTTGCATTCATATCAACAAGCTTTTTATTCCAATCTTTCGGTAGCATTGAGGCGACTGTTAAAAGCCCTAACGGTGGAAAGCTAGCATCCTTCGATACAAATTTCAGAGCATGTTTGAAACTCCAAAACGTATCGGGATACATCGGATATACTAAAAGAATATTCATCTGTCATCTCTTTAGGTTATTGAAAACATATTATTTATACAGCAATTCGTTCCACCGAAGTTTTTAGATATGCATTCTGATCATGGAATATCGCGCCTTCGGGAAGCCAATTCCACAGAGGTCCCAGGTCATTTTTAATGATATTTTTATAGAATTGCGGAAGCACTGTTGTTTCTTGTTCAAAGTAATCACGGAATTGAGTATCTGAATTGAGATGCATTAGGATTCCTTTATTGAATGCAATCCTCCCGGATCCTTCTTCGGATACTGCCCTTACAACATTCATCCATCGCGGGATGAATGCATTAGTAGAAATTAAACGCTTTATGATGGCGCTCCACGAAAATGTATGCTCGCCAAGACTGATAATATGGGAATAAAAATCCTGCCAGGAATAATTTTTCGGCTTAACGTTCATTGCATGATTATTATCCAGGAAATGAAATGGAAACGGAATTACCCGGTTTAGTTGTTGATATTCTAAGTTGAGAGAAGCTGCCTGTCCGAATGCAGATAGAAGTGAGTAACCGGGGAATGCACCGGGCGTCAAATCTACGAATTTTTTTGTGAGTTCAAACGGCTCATCACCTTCGTCAACATCAAGGCCCAGAACGAAATTAGTTTGAACGTAAGGAATGTAACGCAAGATCATATTAACCTGATCCGCAACATGTCTAACCTTATCCATCCCGATCATGCTGCCTGTATTTGATTTATTTCCAAGATCAAACCATGATTCTATTCCCGGCAGCATAGCTCCGAATCCATTCCGTTTAAGCCGTTTCATGTGCGGTTCGGATAATAGAGATAAGCTGCTTTCTGCAATAAAATCCATACTATTTTCGGGTACAACTTCTTCAATTGCATCCATATATTCGTTAAACCGGATCCCAAAATTTGGATCGTGCCATCCCACGAGAGGTCGTTTAAACTTGGTAAGAAGAAACGATAAATCTTCTTTCATAATATCAAAGTCTAACGGCTGATACGTTACAGTTGAATCAATGCAAAAGCTACATGTATATGGGCAACCTAAACTGCCGAGCATGGGAACCATTTTTATTAGCGGAGCTTTCATTAGAGTTGGTTCAATAAATTTCCATCGTTCCTTTACTCCCGGAAGTGATAAAGGCTGCTTTTGAGCGGTGAGATGTAAACCGGTGGGGCGGTGTGGTGAACAATCATATAAAATTTCACGAATAATATTTTTATCCGTAAATCCTGCAACATAATCAAAATACTTTACAGCATCTTCAGGGTAGCAACGTGCGTGCGGTCCTCCTAATACAGTAACAGCGCCACGCGACCGCAAAAGATTACTTAAAGCATAAGCTGTTTGTGCGGCTTCGGTAAATGAACCGATAAATATTATATCTGCATTTTGCGGAAGCTCTTTTATTAAATCTTCTTTACCTGTATAACAAATATAGGTAACGTTATGCCCCTCTTCTTCACACCATACTCCTACAACTTGAGGCATTATGCTCGCAAAGTTCGCGTTCATTATGCGTGCGAATAATTTTTTATTTGGCTTTTTTGATACAAGGTCTATTATTCCGACTTGAAGTTTGCGATTCATATCAGCACCTATTTTTATTTTCGCTTATATATAAATGTTTAAAACTAGAATGAGAATTGCGAATTAGAAAATTCAATTCTTACAAAGCTGTTTTTCATTATAAAAAAGTATAATAATAGTGTTCAAATAAAAATGCATCTAAAGGATGAAAAAGGGATTAATCCTATATAGATGAAATTCATCGTCATTGCTTGAATTTAGATGGTCTTCAGTTATAAGTGGATAGGTTTGCTGAATCTTTTCCTTAATAGTTTTCAAGCTTTCTTTATTATTGATCTGGTATATATGAAACCTCTTCTTTGATAATTAAATATTATAATTATATTAAGAACAGGGTTGTAAATAAATAGTCTAAAAGGATGAAATAGTGATTAATCCATGCCTGTCCATTCGAGTTCACGATACGAGTACTCTTGTTAACTGAGATAGTAAGTGGATATTATGAGTGTTGGGCTTGTATATGGGATTTCTCCCTCCGGTCGAAATGACATTTGCTTCCCCTGTCATATCGAAGGATCTGCCGCGGCGGACTCGACTGAGATATCCCATGTTCAGCTCGTGTTTTTAAGCTCTATATGGGATTTCTCCCCGCAAACGGAGCAGGCCCTCCGCCTGCCTGCCGAGAGCGTTGCAGAACTCTCTTATTTAGTCTCGAACGTAAAGAGAGGTCTCAAAACTGTCTAAAATGGGATTTCTCAGTCGAAGACTCCTTCGAAATGACAGGTGGAAGTTGTGCAACAGACTCTGCCGGTAGGCACATAGGCGTCAACTTAAGAATCTGTTACATTACAATATTGAGGAATTTGTTAATCCTCTACGAGGATTTGCCAATGTAAAATAAACCTTTTCCTACAATAATTTGACCTCTACGAGGTCTAAAAACATCGTGGATGTTTGATTATTGTAGAAACAAATTAATCCAACAAATAAACTATCCTCGTAGAGGATAAATAAATACTGATTATTCTTCGATTGATGAAATCGATTTTATTGCATCATTATAATTTTCAGTATTATTAGCATATTTGGCAATCTGTACGCGCGTATGAAGCGTAAGTTTTTCAAGAATATTATGAACGTGGCTTTTTACTGTGAATGGTGAGAGATGAATTTTTTGTGCAATTTCTTTATTGGTAAGACCAACGGCAATCAATTCGATCACCTGCCGCTCTCGTTTCGTCATGCGTATCGATTCCATCAGCTTTGAGGGTTCCGATACGTTAAGTGCGTGCTCGACAATCTGTGAAAAAAGGGATCCGGTTAAGTGCGGAGGTAAAACCTGGGCTCCTTGAGAAACCAATCTAATGGTCTTCAAAAATTCATTTACCGTTGCATCCTTTAGGATGAACCCTGATACCCCTTGCTTGTACAAACTGAAAGACATCTGCCTGAGCCGGAATAAGATCCATTACAATCACTTTGGTGTCCGCAAAATCCCTTTTAACAGCTCTTGCTATTTCTAAGCTATTCTTACTTCGCAAACCAAGATCCAACAGAACGGTAATTAAAATAAAAAAATATAAAGGGTACTTCTAAAAACTATCTTCTATAAAAATTTAACGCAGAGAACCTACCTGCCGGTAGAGAGTGTTGCACAACTCTTTTATTTCGTCTCGAACGAAAATAGAGGTTTCAAAACTGTCTAAAAAGAGATTTCTCCCTCCGGTCGAAATGACATTTTGGAGATGTGCAACAGCCTCGGTAGGCAGGCGCAAAGAATACGCAACGTTCGCAGAGAACCCGCCTACCGGCAGGTATTGAAGTTTTTAGAAGTGCCCTAAAATAATAAATGAATAAAGGCAAAATAATTGTTAAAATAAACTTTGTGTGAATATTTAATTGTGCTGAAATCAACACAATGATTGAGTTAGCTGCCCTGGCAATAGATTCGGATAAAGTTTTGATATTCTGATATTTAAAAAGGTAATTCCGGTTAAAGCACCTTTACCGAAGGGAAGCTAATTATAAATTTAGTTCCTGTAGGATAATTATCTTCAACTTTTATTTTGCCTTCCATTGCAAGTACAATTGTTTTAACGAGACATAAACCCAATCCATAGCCCTGGATATTTCCCTTCATTGCCGGAACCGAACGATAAAACCTTTCAAATATTTTTTCTTTTTCTTCATCGTTAATCCCGAAACCGGGATCTTCGACTTTAATAATTATATTCTCATCAGTATTTTCTGCTTTTACAATTACTCTGCTATTTCTGGGTGAATATTTAATTGCATTATCTATCAAATTCTCAATCACTATTTGAAAACCCTCATAGCTTCCACGCAGATAAAGGTCATCAGCAATTTCATAACCAATATTATGATTCGTAAAAATTGGTTTAATCGATTCATTTACTACTTGTGAAACCTTAAATACATTTTTATTAATTTCCGAGTTGCTGCTGTACTTAGCAATTATTAAAAGCGATTTAATTATACTTATCATCTTATCTGTCTGCATATTCAACATCGTTAAAGTATCTTTATATTCATCCGGGGTTCTTTCCCTTTTAAGGATATATTCCAGCTCTGTTTTTAATGCTGTAAGCGGTGTCATTAATTGATGGGAAGCGTTATCTGTAAATTGAGAGATTTGGTTTATCTGAACTTCTAACCTTGTAAATAAATTATTTAAAGTATCTCTTAATCTTCCTAATTCATCCTGCGGATGTGCATCATATTTAATTCTTGCATTCAGATTATTGGCGGAAATATTTTCCGCTATGTTTATTATTTTATTCAAAGGCGCGTAACTTTTCTTAGCCAAGAAAATACTAACAACAACGATTATCAAAAGTATAAATGGAAGGTTGAGCATATTAAACAATATAATCTTTTTCATTATTGAGCTGTATTCTGTTCTGAATACGGAAAGCTGCAGATAAGCTTCAATCTTGTTATGCTGGTTCAGCATAGGGGTATAAATTACTCTAAGCTGATGATTCCCGGCAGTTAGATTTTCAAATTCATATCTTATTCTAATATTAGGAATTTTAAATGGAATTGTTCCGAATGATTTTAAGTTGTCGCTGCATAAAAGCAATTTATTATTCTTATCGTAAACTTGAAGAAAAAAAGCACCGGAATTTATCGTGGTAAAATCCGGTTCTTTTATTTCACTGTAGCCGACGAACTTTATCGTGTCCTGCTGTATTCTAAATGAAGCAACAAGAGTTTCTATTTCGTTCTTCAATCTTTCATCAAGATTATCCGTTAATATTTTATTTGTTATTGCAATCGTAAAAATATTTGAACTTACGAACAGGAGGAAAAAGATCGCGATATCCCACAGTACAATCCGTTTTACAGTTCCGGTAAATAGAGGTTTCTTATTTTTATTCAACAATGAAAAGATATCCTTCGCCATAAATTGATTTAATTAAATTTTTCCCGTAATTGTCTTCAATTTTTCTTCTAAGATTTTTTACTGTAGCTTCAACTACATTTGTCGAAGGAACGAAGTTTACTCCCCACACTTCCTTGCATATATCTTCTTTGCTCATTATCGAACCTTTATGCAAAATAAAATACTTTATAAGATCAAATTCCTTTCCCGAAAGATAAATTTCTCCTCGTGGGGTTTTTACTTTCCTGCCGATTAGATCAAGGGTAATATCATTAAAAATTAATTCGTTTGTGTTTGATTGATATCTTCTTACTACCGCATTTATTCTTGCTGCTAATTCATCGAATGAAAACGGTTTAGTTACGTAGTCATCCGCACCAAGATTCAGAGCCTCAACCTTATTTTTTACCTGGCTTAATGCTGTTAGTAATATAATCGGAACTTTACTACCACTTTCTCTAATATAGCGACATACTTCTATCCCACTTACTTTAGGCATCCGCCAATCAAGAAGTATTACATCAAAAGAAATTGATTTTAAAAAATGGATTGCCTCTTCACCATCTTTTGCAATCATTACAGGATTACCGTCTTCTGCGAAATTCTTCCTCAGCGAATTTGCAATCTGCTCATCATCTTCCGCTATTAATATTTCCATTATCTCTTAAAATTTTGATACGACAAGTAATAAAATATTTTTGTCTTAAACAATATCCGGGTTAAATATGAATGAATTTTCATTATTGTTAATTATTCTCTGATTATCTACTTACATAATTTTGAAGTGAAGAAAAATATTGAATTATAAAATAGGTAGAATAATGAAAACAAAAAATTACTTAATAATATTCTTAGCTTTGCTGAGTATACTATTACTGCAAGATTATATCTTTGCACAAACATGCCAATCTTGCCATACTTCCGAGGCTGCTCTTTGGTCAGGCAGCAAACATGCAAGTTCTCAAGCCGATGTCGCATCAGAAATTTCTGCTAATTGGGTTGGTCAAACTCCCGACTCTGTAATTATAGGTTCACAAGCCGAAGATTGCATCTCCTGTCATGCTCCAACCGCAGATACTGTTAATGGCGGAATGAGTGAGATTCAGGCAATGGGATATTTCTTTTCAACCACGAACGGAAAATATACCAGTACCACACAGCCTGCAAATACTTCTTCCTGGCCTAATGTAGATTGCAATACTTGCCACCAAAGCGATATGACTACATTTGGAGTATTTAATTCAGTTACAAAAACTTATGATGCTGTTAAAACGGCTAATGACTTATGCGGCAACTGTCACGGCACTTTAAGACATCCTGACACAGACCACAGAATTTATGATGCCTGGCTTTCAAGCAAACACGGACATAAAGGGCAAGATGATGTTGCCGGAGAATTAGCTGGAAGTCATAGCGGGCAAACACCGGATCAAGTAATAGCCGGTGAAGATTGTATTGCCTGCCATGCTCCAACTTCAGTTACACTTAATTCCGGAATGACAGAATCACAGGCTTTGGGTAAATTCTTTTCTACTTCAAACGGGACCTTTTCAGCCACTACTTCACCGGCTGATACAGTAGATTATCCCAATGTAAGCTGTATTGCCTGTCATAATCCGCATGATCCGGATACTCTTTCTTACTTTAACTCTGCAACTAAATCATACCAGATAATGAGTTCATCGGATTCTCTTTGCGGACAGTGTCACGGGAATTTACGATTCCCAAATACGGATCATTTAAGTTATAATATCAATAGCGGAACCGGAGGAATGAACGTCGCAAACGTAACTTCAATGAACGGAGTAAAATGTATAGACTGCCACATGTATAACACAGGAGTTGACGGCTCCAATTCAGCAATGTTTAAAGGTCATACATGGTCTGTATTTGTTAAAGAACCGGACGGTAGTGTTGATGCTTCATGTATTAAATGTCATCCAACAATGACGGCGGATTCTTCTATGGCATTGGTAGCAAAATGGAAAAACGCTTTCCAAGCTTTGGATTCAGTTGCTGAGGCTAAGGTTACTAATGCGGCTAATCATCTTAAAACTAATCAGGATACAAGTTATTTTGCAGAAGCTCAATTTAATATGACCTATGCAGAATCGGATGAAAGCGGCGGTGTTCATAACCATCTTTATAGTATTGCGTTGCTTAATGATGCAATCAGCAAAGCAGATATGATAGTGACCGGGATTTCGGTAAAAGATGTGAATCATCCTATTACATTTAATCTCTCGCAAAATTATCCCAATCCTTTTAATCCAAGTACAAAAATAAATTTTTCTATTCCACGCAGAGGTTTTGTAACGTTAAAAGTCTATGATATGCTTGGAAAAGAAATTGCAACTTTGGTTAACGGAAATATGAACGAAGGTAATTATTCTGCTGATTTCAGTGAGAATTTAATTACTAAGCAATTATCAAGCGGTATTTATATCTATCAATTAAAGGAAGAAAAATTCGTTCAGACAAGAAAAATGGTATTGCTGAAATAAATTTGGTCTGTTAATAATAAAATATTCTATCTGCTGTAATTAGTTATAATTCATGTTACGCAGACAATTTCAAATATAAAGGAAGTGAAGAGTAAAACCTCCGAGGTTTAGGAAAACCTCGGAGGTTTCTCATTATGTAATAATAACCCTTTGCGTAAGGTGAGTTATTAAATAAGTCTTCACAATTGAAGAAAAATGTTGTCCCACGTAACGGATTTACTTAATGAAACTTATTATATTTATTTATGAAATCTAATAAGACTAAATATTTAATATTGATACTTATTGCACTTTTCTTCGCATCTACAAATGAATTGAGCGCAAAAGAAGCTGAACAAAATTTTAATACTGAAAGCCATTCTTTTATTGAAACCGATAACTATGTTTTAAGAGTTTCTTTAGATGTTCATCAAAACACAAAAACTTTCGTTACCCAACCTTTTTCAAGTCACAAGGAATGTACAAATAGTTACTTTAATCTCCTTTCTGAATGCCCACAAAAATTCATAATTCCTTTCATTCGTAAAGATTTATACTTGGATATTTCGATACTTCGCATTTGAAAACCCATTTTGATTTTTATTTCTTTATACAATGATTAGCATAATTTAATCGCGAGAGTATTTAAATGGAAATTAGTAAAAAATCAAAGATCGTTTTGCCGTCTATCATATTGATAATTTTGCTTGGCGCTACAAGTTGGTTTTTCATTCAGAGTAGAAACAATAAGCAGATTAAAAGCAATGAGAAAGATTCACCTAATGCATCTTCACGTGTTCAAGTTGTTGATGGAATTACAACTATTAAATTAAGTCCCTCAGAACAGGTAGAGTCAGGCATTACAACTGTTAAATTATATCAAACTAAGCACCAGTCACGGTTGACAGCATACGGCACCGTCGTTTCAATACAGGATTTATCTAAAGATGTTCAAACCTATGAAGCTGATAAAGCTCAATTAGCCAAGTCAAAAGAAAGTCTTTTTATCTCGCAGAAATATTATGAACGATTAAAAAGTCTTTATGAAAAGAAGCTTGCGAGCGAACAGGATTTCCAAACTGCACAGGCAGCATTTTTATCCGACAAAGCTGATATGAATTCTGCTCAATCAAATTTAAACAGTTTGAAAAGTTCAATCGTTGAACAATGGGGTAATAACCTTTCCAATTGGATATTCAACGGTTCTTCTTCTTTACAGCGTCTGCTGTCGCTTAATGATGCGCTGATACAAATATCTCTGCCATACAACGAGGTGAATATACAGATTCCTGGCAATATGTTTATTCAATCACCTTCGGAAAATAATACAAAAATATCTTGCAGATTTGTTTCGAAAGGTCATCTTTCAAATTCACAGTTCCAAACGGAAACTCTATATTACATTGCATCAGGCTTTTCATTAAGCGGAGGTATGAATGTAAAGGCATTTCTGCCTGTAGGAAAAAATATAAATGGGGTAATTGTTCCGGCTTCATCAATTGTTTGGTATCAAGGGAAAGCATGGATTTACAGCGAGAAATTTACCGGGAAATTTATTCGCGTTGAAATTGATACTGAAAACCCGATTGACAATGGATTCTTCATTCCGCAAAATAAAGGTATAATCAATGCCGGAGTAACTGTTGTAAAAAACGGGGCACAGCTTTTGTTGTCCGAAGAATTAACTCCTTCTCAAGGAAGTCAAAGCGGAGAGGGTGACAATGATTGAAGAACATGGAATATTGAATTCAATCGTCCGCTTCTCGCTTCGCTTTCGAGGAGTAATTATAGCGCTTAGCATTTTATTTACCGGCTATGGGATATACACAATAACCCAGGCTAAGTTCGGAGTATTCCCGGAATTTGCACCCCCTCAAGCAGTCATTCAAACCGAGGCGCCGGGTCTTTCACCTGAACAAGTTGAAGTACTCGTTACTCAACCGATTGAAAATTCTGTTAATGATATTGTAGGCATTTCATCACTTAGATCAAAATCCATTCAAGGTCTTTCTGTTGTAACTGCTACTTTTAAAGAAGGAAGCAACATTTATATTGACCGTCAGTTTGTAACTGAACGTCTCTCAACTTTAGCAGGTCAATTGCCAGCCGGAGTTAAGCAGCCGGAGATGACTCCGCTCGTTCCTTCCACGGGGCTTACTCTTGTTATCGGATTAACTTCTAACAACAAAACTCCGATGCAGCTTAGAACTTTTGCAGATTGGGTTTTAAGGCGAAGACTGCTTTCGGTAACCGGCGTTGCAAACGTTACTGTGTTCGGCGGCGATGTTAAACAATTCCAAATTCAAGTTCACCCTGATAGGTTAATTAAATATAATCTATCAATTGAAGAAGTCCTATCTGCAGCCAAACGCGCTACTTCTGTGGAAGGTTCCGGCTTTATTGAAAATAATAATCAGCGCATTGTGCTTCAAACAGAAGGGCAGTCTTTAACTGCCTCTGATCTTGCAAAGACAGTTATTGTTCATAAAAATAACCTAAACATTACTCTTGCTGATGTGGCAGATGTACTAATTGCACCGGAGCCTCCGATTGGCAGCGCAACTATTGAAGGCAAGCCCGGAGTAATGCTGATGATTTACGGGCAATATGGAACAAACACTCTTGAGGTTACTAAAAATGTTGAAGCGGCATTGTCTGATATGCAGCCGGTATTTAATTCTGAAAATATTAAATTAATTACATTATTCAGGCCTGCAGATTTCATTCACACTGCACTTAACAATATCGAAGGTTCGCTTATACTGGGCACTGTTTTAGTCATATTAATTTTACTTCTCTTCCTTTTTAATTTTAGGACAGCAGCAATTTCATGCACTGCTATTCCTCTTTCACTACTTGCCAGTATTGTTATTCTTCAATCTTTTGGATTGACGATAAATACAATGACCCTCGGCGGTTTGGCAATTGCAATCGGAGAAGTTGTTGATGATGCTGTAATTGATGTTGAAAATATTCTAAGGAGGTTAAAGGAAAACCGGTCATCCGGAAACCACAAATCAATCTTTCGAGTAGTGCTTGAAGCATCTCTTGAAGTACGAACAGCGGTAATCTATGCTACGTTTGCTGTTGTTCTTGTTTTCATTCCGGTACTTACTTTATCCGGCGTAGCGGGAAGGCTTTTTTCTCCTCTTGGAATAGCATACATATTTTCTGTTCTTGCCTCGCTTCTTGTTGCTCTTACAGTCACGCCGGCATTAAGTCTTGTTTTACTTGGAGGTAAAAATAATATTGAGAACAAAGAATCTCCTTTTGTGCATTGGTTGAAGGAGAAATACCAAATTATTCTAAATAAAGTTGAACCGAATTCGGGAAAGGTAATTGCGGCTGTAATAATTATTACCCTTGCCGGATTTGCTGCTTTGCCTTTCTTTGGACAAAGCTTTATCCCGGAACTTAAGGAGGGACATTATATTGCTCATATTTCAATGGCTCCAGGAACTTCAATAAATGAATCTGTAACAATCGGTGAAAAAGTCTCTGCAGCTCTTTTGAAATTGCCCTTTGTTCGAACTGTTGCTCAGCGTGTTGGTCGCGCTGAGAAAGGTGATGATACCTGGGGAACTAATTACAGTGAATTTGAAATACAACTTAAGCCTTTAAGCAACGGACAAACAGAAATAGCTCAGCAGGAAATTAGAAAAATACTCAATTCTTTTGTGGGCGTTAATTCAGGTGTAAATACTTTTTTAACGGAACGAATGGAAGAAACTCTTTCCGGTTATTCTTCTTCTGTCATTTTGAATATTTATGGAAATGATCTTAATGCCCTGGATGTTCTTGCGCAAAATACTGCGAAGATACTTTCCAAAGTTCCCGGTGCAATTGACGTGCAAATACAATCTCCTCCCGGCATGCCCCAATTAGCAGTTCACCTGAGAAAAGAGGATATACAGCGCTGGGGTTTTGACGCAAAAGATGTCCTTGATGCAGTGCAGACTGCTTATCAAGGTACTGAGGTTGGACAAATCTACGATGGTGACCGTGTATTTACTGTTTCAACTATTTTGGATCCGAAAGATCGTGAGCAGGTAAATAATGTCTCAAATCTTCTTTTGAAAAATCCGGATGGAGTTTATGTAAAATTAAGTCAGCTTGCCGATATATATGAAACTTCGGGAAGATATATTATCCTTCATGACGGCGCGAGGCGTGTGCAGACTATTACTTGTAATGTTAAAGGAACAGATGTTGTCTCATTTGTAAGAGAAGCAAAGAAAAAAATAGAGTCGTCTATTAAATTCCCGGAAGGAACTTATATTGAGTTTGGCGGAACTGCCGCTGCTCAATCTAAATCGAGAAATGAATTGCTTTTATATTCTGTAATTGCCGCCGCCGGAATTATCCTTCTTCTTTTTATCGCTCTGAAAAACATAAGAAACCTTCTTCTTGTCCTATCAAACTTGCCTTTTGCTTTTGTTGGAGGAATTATTGCTATCCTTTTAACGGGCGGGCAAATGAGTCTCGGTTCGATGGTAGGATTTATTACATTATTCGGAATAACTGTGAGAAATTCATTGATGCTGATTTCACATTATGAACATTTGGTAAATGTTGAAGGTAAGGAATGGAATTCAAAGACTGCAATATTAGGCGCATCTGAGAGATTTGTTCCAATTATGATGACTGCATTAGTAACAGGCATGGGCCTTCTGCCGTTGGCAATCGGCAGCGGTTCTGCCGGAAAGGAAATAGAAGGACCATTGGCAATTGTTATACTTGGCGGACTCGCAACATCAACACTATTAAATCTCCTTATATTGCCGTCATTATCTCTTCGTTTCGGAAGATTCACGAAAAATAATTTTGAGGAGGAGCAATAATATTCCGACATCTTAAAAAGGATTAATCCCTTTTTCATCCCTTTGGGTGAGTGACGTGCCTTATGGTTATATGTGATATTTAAATGTAGAAAAATAGAGCCAAAAAGATGAGGTCCGCTTGCGGCAGGGTAGTTCATTATCTCTTTATGTGATAAGACTTCCACATTGAACTCCATAAATAATGTATAAAAAAATCAGTTTCCTAACCATATAATAGGAAACTGATTGACTAAACAGAAGCGGCCTTAGCTAAGCCGCTTCTGTAATAGCTAATTATAACTTAACTAAATCTACTAGTTGCCTTTTGAAAGCAGTTTTATCTCAACTCTTCTGTTCATAGCTCTTCCTTCGTCTGTTGAGTTTGTAGCGATTGGATCATCTTTACCATATCCTACTATTTTTAGATCATTTCTACTAACACCTTGGCTTACAAGGTAGTCAACAACTGATTGAGCTCTTCGTTGTGAAAGTTTTTTATTATAGCTAGCTGACCCGATACCATCGGTATATCCACCAACTTCCCATTTGTATTCAGGATGTGCTTTCATGGTACCTACAAGACTATCAAGAACAGCATACGCATTAGACAATAATTTTGACTTATTGAATTCAAAATTTGCGTCGCCGCTAAGCACTAAAGATTCTATTTCAGCCGGTTGTGTAACGACTACAGTATCTTGAGCTTTCTTAATAGGGCAACCTGTTGAATCAACTTGAACTCCTGCAGGTGTGTTAGGGCATTTATCAAGATAATCCGGAACGCCGTCACCATCGGAATCAAGCGGGCAGCCTGTAGCATCAACTTGAACGCCAGCAGGTGTG
>JAKBMG010000065.1 GCA_021831685.1 Bacteroidota bacterium
TTCTTTACTTCTTTTATTCCCTCGATTCCATTCATGCCCGGCAATCCTATATCCATTAACAATACGTCGGGCTTTAGGCGTTCGATGTTCTTTAACATCAACTCACACTTTAGATAAGCACCTATGCATGAATAGCCTTCCGTACCATCTATCAGCATCTTTAAGCCTTCGCGTATGGCGTCATTATCTTCGACTACTACAACTCTAATCATGTTGAAATTTTTCAAAAACTTTTCTTTTTACTCTTTATTAAATTTAGCTTTTTATTTTATGAAATGTTACCAATAAATTGCAACGTAGTGCCTGTATTTTTCTCGGAATAAATATTTAGAACACCACCGATCTTTTTTGCTCTATTTTTTATATTATCAAGACCATTGCCGGAAGACGACCCTTCAAAATTAAATCCGTTTCCGTTATCCTTCAGAACCATCTCCAACCGTTTACCGTGGACATAGGCATCCAAAGAAATTTCGCTACAGCCGCTGTGTGTGATACAATTATTTATTCCTTCTTTGAATATAAGGTAAAGATGCTGACGGTGTTCCATCGATAAAGAAACTTTTTCAAGAGATTTAAGATTTTCCGATTTGAATGAAATGCTTTTATATGATGAAAGTTCGGTGTAAGTATCCCGGAGGCGCAAAATTAAATCATAGAGTGAGTCGCGTTTAGGATTTACCAGCCAAACTATATCGCTCATACTGTCTATCAAGTTCCTTGATTTCTCGCTAATCATTCTTAAACTTTTAAGTACATCACCCTCTGCATTAACCGGTTCTAACTTTCTTGATATTACCTCGCTGATGATTGAAATTTCAGTTAAGCTTGACCCGATATTGTCATGCAAGTCAGCAGCTAATTTAGTTCTGAACCTTTCAATATTTAGTAGATGTCTTACCCGGTAAGAGATAAAGAAAATTATAATAAAGCTAAAAGCAATGAAGGAGGAGAAAATAAACCACCAGGTTCTCCAAAACGGGGGAAGGATAATAATTTTAATTGAAGCGCCTTTGGTATTCCAGACGCCGTCATTGTTAGAGCCTCTTACGCGGAATGTATATTCGCCAGGGTCAAGGTTTGTGTAAGTAACAAAATGGCGGTTGCCGGATTTTACCCAACCTTTATCAAATCCTTCCATCATATAAGCGTATTGATTTTTATTCGGCGCAGTGTAATCGAGTGCGGCAAAATCAAACGAAAAAACATTTTGATAGTAGGATAAAATAATCTTCGTTGTTTCGGCAATATATTTTTTTAGTGGAGAACTAGTTTTGTTAAAAGGAACGGGTTTATTGAAAATGTTAAAGTCCGTAATAACCACCGGTGGTACGTTGGGATTGTCTTTTAATTTTTCGGGAAAAAAAGCATTAAAGCCGTTTATGCCACCGAAGAATAGTTCGCCGCTCTTACTTTTCCAGCACGCACCCCAGAAAAATTGGTTACCCTGAAGTCCGTCGCTTTCGTAATAATTTCTAAATGTTTGTTTTGTGGGGTTAAATTTTGACAGACCGTTATCTGTGCTAAGCCAAAGATTCCCGTTGTCATCCTCAAGAATTCCATAGATGATATTACTGGCAAGTCCATCTTTTGTTGAATAGCGAACAAACCTCGCCTTGGTGCTAGATAAATTTTGCTGGTTTGCAGGAAGCATATTTAGGCCGCCGCCGTAAGTTCCGATCCAAAGATTTCCTTTTTTATCCTGGTAGATAGAAATTACGCGGTCATCGCTAAGGCTAAGAGAATCATTGTGAAAATGTCTGTACAACGAAAATTTATATTCAGCCGGAGAATAATCATTTGGATTTTTCGGTAAAGAAATTTTATTCAGACCGCCCCAAGTTCCGACCCAAATGAACCCGTTTCTATCCTGATAAATACATGATTGTACCTGGTTATTGCTTAAGCTGTTAGAGTCTTGGGGATTGTTAATGAAATGAATAAATCTATTATCTTTTTTATCATATAAATCAAGACCGGATTCGGTGCCTATCCACAGTCTACTAGAATTATCTTCAAAAATTGCTTGAACAATGTTGCTGCTGAGGCTATTCGAATCACCGGACTTATGGACATAACGGATGAATTTAGCAGAAGTAGATTTTCCGGAGCTAATCATTTTATCCAAACCGCCGCGCCATGTTCCAACCCAAAGAGATCCCTGCCTATCTCTAAAAATTGAAGACACGGAATTATCGCTTAAACTAAATTTATTCCCAGGTTGATTAAAGTAATGGATAAACTTATTTGTAGAAAAATCTAATTTATTTAAGCCGCCGCCCAAAGTCCCAACCCAGAGTGTGCCTGGGTCATCCTGGTAAAAAGAACGAATAGTGTTATAGCTTAAACTATTCGGATCGGAAGGATCGTGCTTGAATTGCAAAAATCTCATCCGCTCACGGTTATATTTCGCGATTCCCCTTTCGGCGGTGCCTATCCAAATAATTCCCGTTCTATCTTCAAATAAAGAAAGTACATTATTATTAATATTATTGAAATTAAGCGACGACAGGTCAATATTAATAAACTTTTCCTCCTGTTTGTTTATAAGAAATATTCCACCTCCTGTTCCTATCCAAATTTTTCCTGATTTATCTTCGATGATTGAATTTATCATACCGCAGCTATGATTATTCAGTGCAGTTTTATTTTCTAAAATTCTGGTAAAATCATTTTTTTGCCGGTTGAATTTACAAAGGCCGGAAAGAGTCCCAACCCAAAGGTCACCTTTTTTATCATTAAAAAGTGAAAGGACCTCATCGTTACTTAGGCTATGAGGATCGTTTTGAGCTTGATTATAATGAAAAAATTTTCCAGTTTTTCTATCAAACTTATTTAAGCCCCCACCTTCAGTACCAATCCATAGATTGCCTTCTTCATCTTCGATAATTGTTCTAACATTATTATTGCTTAGGCTTGACGGATTAGCGGGATCATTTTTATAAATCGTAAAATTTTGCCGGTCCCGGTTAAATTTGCATAAACCTTCATTATTTGTACCGATCCAAAGGGTACCCTCATGGTCTTCATAAATTGCTCTTACATTATTATTACTCAGGCTTGAAGGATTAGCAGGATCATTTTTATAAATCGTAAAGTTTTGCCGGTCCCGGTTAAATTTGCATAAGCCGCCGTTGTTTGTGCCGACCCAAAGAATTCCTTCGTGGTCCTCATAAATCGTCCAGATAAAATTATCCGAAATGGAATTTTTATCACGTGGATCATTTTTGAAAGCAGTAAAACTGTAACCGTTATATCTATCAAGGCCATCTTCTGTAGCGAACCACATAAAGCCTTGCTTATCCTGGATAATGCTATGAATAGTGTTTTGAGAAAGACCATTGTCGGCAGAAATGAAATCAAAATTTACGTCGCGAACCTGTCCGGTAAGATTAACCGGCAGGATAAAAATTGCTAAGAGCAAAAACATCAACCTTAGACTGGAACTTAAATGTTTTCTAAAAAATCTTAAAACGATAATATTCCTTGTCATAAAAACAATTTAATTTACTATATTGAAATTTATAATCAATTATAATGAAAATTGCTATAACTATTGTTCAAATTCAACCGCAAAATTACTATTTGAAAAAGGCTATACAAAAGATAAAATATTTGTTAATTACTTAGCAAACCGGGAAAGAAATTGTTTTGTCAAAGGTTTGAAAATTAAAACCGCTTTAATTATGTTGACCTGGAAATAATTTTATTAACTGGGAAAAAACTTTAGGGATTTGACAATGTGCCTGCTTTTGATTTCTTATAAAAATCATCCCCGTTACAAATTGATAGTGGCTGCTAACCGTGATGAATTTTATAATCGTCCGGCATCGCCTGCTCATTTTTGGGAAGATAAACCGGAAATATTAGCAGGAAAAGATTTTGAAGCTGGGGGATCGTGGCTCGGTTTAACCACCTCCGGAAAATTTTCCGCAATTACAAATTACAGAGACATAAAAAATCTGAAGAAAGATGCACCAACAAGAGGAAAACTTGTTACAGATTTTTTATCCAATAATTTTTCGCCGGTTGATTATATAAAAGAATTAGAAGAAAAATCAGATTTATACAACGGTTATAATTTAATTTTCGGGAATATAAAGAAAATGAATTATTTTTCAAATCAAACTAAGAAATCGATTGAACTTACACCCGGAATATACGGTTTGAGTAATCACCTTCTAGACACGCCTTGGTATAAGGTCGAGAAGAGCAAAAAATCATTTTCGAAAATTTTAGCGAAGCAAGATATAGATTATCGGGATCTTTTTGAAATTCTATCAGATAGGTCCTATCCTGCCGATGATATGCTGCCTGATACCGGTGTAGGATTGAAAATAGAGAGAGCGGTTTCGCCGGTCTTTGTAGCAACACCTTATTATGGAACCCGCTCCTCAACGGTCATTTTTATTGACATAGATAATCATGTAACCTTTGCCGAAAATTCATTGAACACTGTTTCGGGAAAATGGATTAAATCATCTTTTGAATTTGAGATACTGGACTAAAATATAGACAAAGGCTGCAATTGTTATTCCTGATTTAATAAATATTATTTATCTTGCAGTAAAATAATTTTTCGGTAAGAGGCCGGCGTAAAACTAAATATTTAGAACTGGAAAAAGATAAAGGAAAGTCAAATGAAGATTATTGAATGTGTTCCGAATTTTAGTGAAGGAAGAAATGAAGAAACCATTGATGAAATAAAGCATTCTTTAGAAGGCATTAAAAATTGTAGTCTGCTTAGTCTTGAACCGGACGGTGATTACAATAGAGTAGTGGTTACAATAGCCGGAAATGAAAAAGGAATTTTAAATGGAGCTGTGGCATTAAGCATGGCTGCAGCAAGAAACATTGATATGAGAACTCACAAAGGTGAACACCCGAGGTTAGGTGCCATTGATGTCGTCCCCTTCGTCCCCGTAAAAAATGTAACAATGGAAGATTGCGTAAAAATCTCCGAGTCTTACGCCGAAATAATATCAGAGAAATTAGATATCCCGGTTTATTTATATGAAGCAGCGGCACGAATTAAGGAGAGAAAAAATCTTTCTGAAATTCGCAAAGGAGAATACGAAGGTCTAGAAGAAAAATTAAAAAATCCCGATTGGCTTCCCGATTACGGAACAAGCAAGTTTAACCCAAAGCTTGGGGCAATTGTTACCGGCGCAAGATTTTTTTTAATTGCCTTTAATGTAAATATTAAATCGCAAGATGTAAAATTTGCAAAAGGAATAGGGGAACTTTTAAGAGAATCCGGACATGTTAAGCGCGACGAAAACGGAAAAGTAATAAAGATAAAAGGAGAAGTCATTAAAGAACCAGGGAGGCTAAAGTCAGTAAAGGCAATGGGTGTATCCTTAGAAAAATTTCACATAACGCAGGTTTCTATGAATTTGACAAACTATAATGTTACGCCTCTTCATGTTGCGTTTGAAGAAGCAAAGAAAGAAGCAAGCAGGCTTGGAGTTGAAATTGGCGGTAGCGAAATTGTCGGGCTTGTTCCTTTGGAAGCATTAATTCAGGCAGGGAAATATTATGCAGAAGGAAGAAGCATGGACGAAAAATCTTTAGTGGATTTAGCAATAGAGAAACTCGGGCTTAGCTCAATCAATTATTTTATCAAGAACGAAAAGATTATCGATTACATGATTTGACAAAAAATAGAGGACACCAATGAATTTAGAAAAATCCATACAAAATTATTTAGATGAACTTTCTTCAAACTCCCCTACTCCCGGAGGAGGTAATGTTGCCGCGCTTTGTGGAGTTTTGGCAAGCAGCCTTGGGGTTATGGTATGCAATTTGACTATTGGTAAAAAGAAATACTTAGATTTTGAACCTGAAGCAATTAAAATTAAAGAAAGCTTATCTTCATTCAAAAATGACTTCTTAAAATTTGCAAAGAGAGATAATGAAGCGTTCGACCGGGTAATGGAAGCATTTAAGCTATCCAAGGATAACGAGGTGCAGATTAATTTCAGGAATGAAAAAATTCAAAATGCTACGTGGGAAGCCGCGATTGTTCCGGCAGAAGTTATAAGAAAGTGTAATGAAGTTCTGCCGTTGATAAAAATTATTTCCGAGAGAGGAAATCAAAATTCCCTTTCTGATGCGGGGGTAGCGGCTTCATTAATTTCAGCATCTGCGGAAGGAGCTTATTTAAATGTACTTATAAATTGTTCAAGCCTTTCTAACCAAGTAACCGCCGGGGAATTTCTTAAGACAAACGAGATTATTTTTAATGAAGTCAAAGAAAAATCCGCAGCGATAATATCATCAATAATAAAAAAAATTACTAAAGGGAATCTCTAAAAACTGGGATGATGGAATAGTGGAAGAATGGGAAAGCGGGAAATTTTCCCACTTTCCATTATTCTCTTGTTTTGGCAGAGGAGTTATGGGAGGTGCTATTAAATGAGACTGTGCCATTTTTGTCACACTATTTTTTCTGCAATTTTTAGGTACGAATTATAGGCTTGGTGGAGGCTTGTTAGAAGCCTGGTAGAAATGGGAAAAATTTAGGCAAAAAATATAGGAAAAAAAGACTTTGGTGTGACAAAATGGCCGATAGCGAGGTTCTAAGGGCAGGATGCCTAACATATACCAAGATTAATTTTGGTAACTACGCTTTACAGGGGATTTTTCATATTTTTTCAACATTCTCTATCAATATTTTTTTTTATTTCGTACATTTGAGATTCAAAAACAAAGGATACTTGAGCTTACGTTTGAGTTTGAACGCTTGAACATGAACTATGTTTGTATAAGTTTAAGATCAAGTTTAAGTTTAAGAAATTGATAGGTTGGATTTTATTTTATTACAATAGCAAATCATAGCGCGGTAAGCCGCAATTTTGAATTATGAATGTTGAATTTTGAATGAAACGCAATGAAATTTATCATAAAAAAATATCTTGACATAAAAACAAAGATTTAAAAGTCAATACTATAAATAGCTCAGGTACACGAATTGAACATGGGATATCTCAGTCGATGACTCCTTCGATATGACATAAAAAATAGTTGTCATTTCGAATCCGGCTTTAGCCGGTGAGAAATCCCATAGCGCAGCAAGCCGCAATTTTGAATTATGAATGTTGAATTTTGAATGAAACGCAATGAAATTGAATAAATTTAACACAGAAAATATTTTGACATAAAAAACAAAAATATTATTTCCAATACTATAGAGGTAAAGATGAAAGAAGGCTTAAACAAATACAGTAAAAGATTAACTGAATCGCGTTCGCAGGTTGGCTCTCAAGCTATGTTACACGGAATTGGGTTAACCGATAACGACTTTAAGAAAGCTCAGGTAGGTATTGCTAGTATGGGATGGGAAGGCAATACGTGCAATATGCACCTAAATGATTTGGCGAAGCTTGTAAAAAAAGGTGTAATTGATAGCGGATTGATCGGATTAATTTTTCACACTATCGGAGTAAGCGACGGCATTGCGATGGGAACGGAGGGAATGAAATACTCGCTTCCTTCAAGAGATATTATTGCCGATTCAATTGAAACTGTTATGGGTGCGCAATGGTATGATGCCTTAATTGCATTACCCGGCTGTGATAAAAATATGCCCGGTTCAGTTATGGCAATGGCTCGGCTGAATAGACCAAGTATTATGATTTATGGCGGAACAATAAGAGCCGGATTTTATAAAGGAAAGAAATTAGATATTGTATCAGCCTTTGAGGCTTATGGGCAATATCTATCAAAAGAATTTTCGGAAAATGATCTTGAAAACGTTCTTCATCATGCATGTCCCGGCGCAGGAGCTTGCGGTGGTATGTATACTGCAAATACGATGGCATCGGCAATAGAAACTTTAGGTATGAGCCTTCCATACAGTTCATCTTGCCCGGCAAACAGCGATCAAAAAGCAAAAGAATGTTATGATTCCGGAAAAGCGATACTAAATCTAATGGAATTGGATTTAAAGCCACGCGATATTATGACAAAAAAAGCATTTGAGAATGCTATAACCGTTGTAATTGCCCTGGGCGGCTCTACGAATGCAGCGCTTCATTTGGTTGCAATAGCAAAAGCTGCAGGAGTAAAACTTACGTTAACGGATTTTCAAGAGATTTCGAACCGGACTCCTTACATAGCCGACTTAAAACCGAGCGGAAAATTTGTTATGGAAGACTTGTATGAAATCGGCGGCGTTCCTGCTGTGCAAAAGCTTTTATTGAAGGAAGGATTTTTGCAGGGAGATTGTATAACCGTCACCGGTAAAACTCTTGCAGAAAATATTGAATCGGTACCGGATTTAAAAGAAGGACAGAAAATAATATTCCCAGTAAACGAACCGATTAAGAAGACCGGACACCTACAAGTACTATACGGAAACTTAGCAACAGAAGGAGCGGTTGCAAAAATTACAGGTAAGGAAGGACTGCGTTTTTCAGGTCCGGCAAAGGTTTATAATTCTGAGGAAGAAACTTTGCTCGCAATTGAGAATAGAGAGATAGCTTCAGGAGATGTAATTGTTATTCGTTATGAAGGACCGAAAGGGGGACCCGGAATGCGTGAGATGCTCGAAGTAACAGCAGCATTAATGGGTGTTGGACTCGGAAAAAGTGTAGCGTTGATTACCGACGGAAGGTTTTCAGGCGGGACTCATGGATTTGTCGTTGGGCATATAACGCCGGAAGCACAGACCGGAGGCAATATTGCTTTGGTTGAAAACGGAGACATTATTACGATAGATGCCGAAAAAAATAGTTTGAATGTTGAAGTGAATGAAAAAGTCTTAGCGGATCGAAAGAATAAATGGAAGCAACCACCATTCAAGGCTACTAGTGGAATTTTGTTGAAGTATATAAAGAATGTTTCATCTGCTACAGAGGGATGTGTAACAGACGAGTTTTAGAAAAACAGAACACGGGTTTTGCACAGATTCATGTAGTATGAAATACTGTAACATCCGTGTTTTTATAAGTTTTTCAATCTTCGAGTCCGAGAATATTCATTAGGCGGTTGTGTGCATCGGGATTAAATTCCAAGTTGTATAATTTATAAAATTCGATAGTCTTTTCAACCGAGTTAAAATATTGGCGGCAGTCCGGGCATTCATCAAGATGATTCTTTATTGCAACGCATTTGGGAGAATCAAGCTCTTCGCCAAGACTATCGCAAATATGGCTCATTACCTCTTTACAAGTAACATTATTTTCATTCATCTTTTAAACGCCTCGTTTAATTCTTTTCTTAAAAATGCCCGAGCTCTATGAAGTCTTGATTTAACAGCTGGAACCGAAAGCTCAGTAATTTCGCCGGTTTCTTCGGTAGATAAGCCTTGAACATCACGAAGCAAAAAGACTATTCTATAATCCGGAGAGAGCTTAGTAATTGCATCATCGAGAATTTTTTTCAGTTCATTATTCTCAAGTATGTTTTGTGGTTCAAGATTCCAATCACCCGCAAAATTATTTTCATAAAATCCATCTTCATTATCATCTGTAGAAACAAATTGATGTTTGTTTTTTCTAACTTCCATCAAGCAATGGTTGGCAACAATACGGTAAAGCCATGTAGAGAGTTTTGAATTTCCGTCAAACTGGTTAAGAGATTTAACCATGCTTAGGAAAGTTTCCTGCATTATATTTTCGGCTCGTTCGGGGTCGCGGCAAATTTTAAAGGCAAAGTTATAAATTGTTTTTTCGTAACTTTTGACAAGCATAGCCATTGCCTTACGGTCGCCGGTTTTTGCCGATTCAATTATTTCTTCTTCGTTCATGTGATGCAATTTTTTATTTAAGGATTCATACAAATTTAGTTTAATGTAAATTGAAATTCAGGAAAATAATAATTCATAAAATAATCTTAAAGTTCAAGACTTTTCCATAAATACCAGCTAGCAATAGAATTATACGGCGCCCAATTAAATTTTTCGGATAGCTTTAATAATTTTTCCTCATCGGGGAGTTTCCGCAAATTATAAGTATTCATCGCCGCGCGACGAATACCGAGGTCACCGACCGGAAGAACATTTAATCGACCGAGAGTAAAAATCAGGAACATATGGGATGACCAAACACCAATTCCTTTTACGACCGTGAGTTCTTTGATGATTTCTTTGTCCGGCTTAGCAGAAATTCCTTTTAGAATAAGCTGACCGTTTAATACTTTGTTTGAAAGGTCTTTCACATATTTAGCTTTAGCATTTGACAGACCAAGCTTTCTTAATTCCGTATCGGGCGCAAGCAATATTTCCCGGGGATCAAACTTGCCATGAAAGTAAGAAATAAATTTTGAATATATGGAAGAAGCGGCTGCAATTGAAAGTTGCTGTTGAACAATAGCCTTAAGCAGAGAGTTAAAATAATCTTTTTTCGGTTTCAGCCGGCATTTCTCCGAGGCATCAATAACTTTTGCAAGGCGGTCATCGTTTTCATAAATATGGATAATGCCGTTTTCTATTTCTACGGAATTCATTATAATTATATTGTTTAATAATATTAATGTTGAAGACAAATATAAATCAATCTTATGTCTCAAAACAAAGATTCCGTATTGATTACCGGCAATAAGCTTTTTGCCGGGATTAGTGAAGCGGAATTAAAAATTAATTTCAGTTCAAAAAACCTTACTGCTATAAAAGAAGGTGAAGTGATTTTTCAAAATGGTGGCAGTAGTGAAGAAATTTATCTATTAGTGGACGGAGAAGTAAAAATAAAATTCCCAAATCCTGCCGGCGCACCAATTATTGGGACTAAAACTAAAAATGATTTTTTTGGTGAAAATGAATTTATAGAAAAAACGCCAAGGAGATCATCTGCAGTCGCCGAGACTAATTGTTTGATATTTGCGATAAATCGCAGCGAGTACCTTGAAATAATAGCACAGAACCCTGTTGTCAAAAATAACCTTCCTTTAGAAAATTCAAGTGAATTATATCAAAAAAATATTTCGGATAATTTGTCAAGAAATAATTCAAGAAGGCAATGGATAATTGAACCGGAGGTTAATGTAATGGAACACAAAGATGATGAAACATTGAAAAATAAAGCAGAAAGAGTTATAGAACCAGAAGCACCGGCAACTGCTACTCCGGATGAGAAAAAAGATGAAGAGGTTTTTATTGCCGGGAAAAATATTGATGATTTACCAGTTGAAGATTTGATTGAAACTAAAGAAGAGAAAGATGAGACAAATTTAGAGTGGGATTTTAGTAATCTACCTTTGGAAGAAGATAATTCATTACAAGCTAATGATTACTTTCAAGAACCGAATGAAGCACCGGCAAATTGGAATTTTTCTAAAGATAATTCTTTCCGTGAAGACGAAGCACCGGAGAAGTTTGACAAGATTCCAAAAATAAGTGAGTTACAATTTTATGAAATCTTAGATGCAATAAAAAGAATTAACGCACATTTACAGATAGGAAATGTATCGGAGCAAACGATAAAAGAAACAATTTATTTAACCGGCGCGGAAAGCGGAAGGATTTACTTCAAGGATAAAAATGACAATGAATTTTATGGATTAGTGCCGGGGACGAATGAAAAGAATGAGATTAGGATTAAAATTAATGAAGGGATTACAGGAATTTCGGCGGCAGAAAATAAAATAATTAACATTAAAAATCCCACAGAAGATATTAGATATTATGGTCCAATCGATAATCCTGGTGATGATAATTTGGAGAACTTGCTTTCTTTTCCAATATCCAATGAGCAGGGAGAAGTAATTGCGATTCTTGAATTATTTAATTCACCCAAAGAGATTTTTAGTGAAGAGGAAATAAATTTGCTTTCCCGGTTATCGCCAATCATTGGTCAGGCAATTGAAAATGCGAGTACAAGGACAGTTTCTACTCAAGAAAATCAACTTCCGACAGTAAACAAAATAGCGAATTTTTTAATAGGAGATTTAGATCCTTCAATTATGCTTATCAAGTATTATTCGGATATTATAAGGAAGAAAAACATTTCAAGCGAAATTAATCCTATCCTTGCAATGATACACAACCAAGCAGAACTGATAAATAATTCACTCATTAGTATGATGAATTTTATTTCGGATGAAAATACACTTACTATGCGAAAAGAAAACATCAACGGCATAATGAATGACATTGTTGCGATGCTTGCAGAATATGTGGAGCTGAGAAAAGTAAAGCTTTATAAAAAATTCAGTGGAAACACTAATGTAATGATTGACAAAAAAGAATTTTACCAGGCTTGTTATCAAATTACAAAAAATGCATGTGATGCAATGCCGGGCGGAGGAGAGATATTTATAATTACGAAAACTACCGGAGATTTTGCTTCAATTGAATTTAGAGATACTGGCGCCGGTATTCCTGAAGAGTTACAATCGAAAATTTTCGAACCATTTTTTTCATTCGGTAAAAGCAATAAAACTGGTTTAGGGTTAGCGATAGCAGAGAAAATTATTCGCAACCACGGCGGAAATATTTCAGTATCTAAAAGCGAAGGATCGGGATCAATTTTTTCTATTTCGCTTCCGGTAATAAACTAATAATCATAACCAAATTACTTTTTCGTTTAAGCACATCCATTCAAGAATTTAATGAGTAAACTAATTGTAATACTTGGGCCAACTGCCACCGGGAAGACTAAATTGGCAGCGAGGCTTGCTTTTGAATTTGACGGAGAAATTATTTCTGCGGACTCCCGCCAGGTTTATAAAGGAATGAATATAGGAACTGGAAAGGATTTAGATGATTATGTTGTAAACGGGAAAAAAGTACCTTATCATCTGATTGATATTCTTGAACCGGAAGAAGAGTATAATCTTTACAGCTTTAAGGAAAATTTCCTTCAAGCTTATGACGATATTTTATCAAGAGGAAAAAATCCATTCCTTGTCGGCGGCACTGGAATGTACTTGAGCGCAATAATCAATAATTATCAGTTAAAACAAATTAACTTCGAAGCTGACGAATATGCTAAGCTAAATTCGCTTAATTTTGATGAACTAAAAAACCTCCTCCTAAAAGTTAAAAGTCCATTGCACAACATAACTGATTTAATCGATAAAGAAAGGGTTATCAAAGCTATTCTTGTGGCAAAGGCAATGGAAAATAAATTGGACAGGAATATAAGGTCACTTATAATCGGAATAAATTTAGAACGTGCTGAGGTAAAGAAACGCATCACCGAAAGGTTGAAGAAAAGATTAGAAGAGGGAATGATAGATGAAATTAAAATGCTGGTAGAAAATGGAATTTCCTTTGAAAAATTGAATTACTTTGGGCTCGAATATAAATTTGCCGGGATGTATTTGAAGGGGGAATTAAGCTACGTGGAGATGTTTCAAAAGCTTAATAGCGCCATTCATAATTTTGCAAAACGTCAGATGACATGGTTCCGAAAAATGGAAAAGGAAGGTACGCAAATTCATTGGGTTCAAGGAAATAATTTTGAAGAAGCAAAAGAAATAATTATTAGAAATCGCTAAACAACCAGAGCTGAAGTAATTATTTTCATTTTCTTATGAGGGTTAGGCTTTTAACGATTAGCTTAAACTATTTTCCTTTTTAATTCTTAAATTTACTGTATAAAAATTGCGAAGAATTATTTTAATCACTAAAGAGATAAAATGCTTTCGATCTACAACACATTAACAAAACGAAAAGAAGAATTTAGACCGATCAACCCACCATTTGTAAATATGTACGTTTGCGGACCAACGGTTTACGATTATTTTCACATCGGTAATGCACGGTCTTTCATAATGGCGGATGTTATCAGGCGCTACTTAGAATTAAAAGGATACAGGGTAAAATATGTAATGAATCTTACCGATGTAGACGATAAAATTATCAAAAAGTCTATTCAGGAGAATAAGGAAGCTAAAGTTGTTTCAGAAAATTATATTGATGCATTTTTTGAAGACATAAAAAAGCTAAAGATAAAGCAAGCGGATATATATCCAAAGGCGACTGAGCACATGGAAGACATTGTTAAGTTGATAGAGGAGTTGGAAGAAAAGCATTTTGCATACAATGTTGGCGGGAATGTTTTTTATGATGTTTCCAAATTTAAGGATTACGGAAAGTTGAGTGGAAAAAAAATTGACGAACTTGAGTCAGGTTCAAGAATTGAAATTAACGAAGAGAAAAATAATCCTCTGGATTTTTCCTTGTGGAAAAAGGCAAAACCGGGAGAGCCGTCATGGAATAGCCCTTGGGGAGAAGGTCGCCCCGGGTGGCACATTGAATGCTCCGCAATGAGTTGCAAACATTTGGGAAAAACTTTTGATATTCATGCTGGCGGTAATGATTTAATTTTTCCGCACCATGAAAACGAAATTGCTCAAAGCGAGGCTGCGAATGGGAAGAAGTTTGTAAATTATTGGATTCATTTCGGTTTCTTAAATATCAACGATGAAAAAATGTCCAAGTCACTTGGAAATTTTTTCACTGCACGCGATATTTTAAAAAAATATTCTGCGGAAGCTATCAGAATGTCGTTTATTCAAACACACTATGCCGGTCCGTTAAACTTTAGTGAGGAACTCCTTTCTTCCTCGGGAAAAGGATTGGAGAAACTTAAAAATCTTGCCAGTAAAATTAGTGAAGGGTCAGTTATAAATAAGGAAGGCGGGATTACACCGGCTTTTGAATTTAAACGTTATGAAGACAATTTTACTTCCGCAATGGATGATGATTTTAATTCGCCACAAGCAGCAGCGGTTATTTTTGACTTTGTCCGGGATGTTAATAAAACAATTGCCGAGAATAACAATATTAGCAACGAGTTCTTTCTCCAAGTGAAAGGATTTCTCGAAAAAACGGCAGTAGGAGTACTTGGTATTTTAGATTTTTCAGAAGAAAAGACTTCAAGCAGCGGCGAGTTGGAAAATTCTTTAATAGATTTTCTTATCAATCTGCGAATAGAAGCAAAAAAAGAAAAGAACTTTTTACTTTCGGATAAAATAAGAGATGGACTTAAAGAACTTGGTATTACTTTGCAAGACAGTAAAGATAAAACGAGTTACAAGAAAATATCAACTTAAATACTTGAATTAAAAAATTATTGAAGTCAACAGACAGAATTTACTCAAGCTCAATTAAAATCAGCCAGGAAGAAATTTCTTACAAGTATAGATACAGCCGCAGAGCAATTCACTTACGTCTACAGATAAGCCGGGGAAATGAATTAGAGATTATACTCCCACGCGGTTATGAATTGAAAGAAGCTGAAAATTTTATTCTAGCGAAATCAGATTGGATAAAAAAGCATTTACATTCCCGATCTGTTAAAGAAAAGAACTATTATTATTTCGGAAGTGAGATTAAAGTCGAACAGGAGTTTGCACTTTTTATTAAAAAGCATAACATTCATTTTGAGAGGAATACGTTAAAAATAATAAGTCCTGAAGACAATACAATCGAATTGGAAATATTATACAATGCATGGCTAAAAAATCATGCGAAAAATTATTTACAGGAGAGGACGTCAGAATTAGCGCATCAATTTGGTTTTAGAATAAATAAAGTTACCGTACGTGGACAGAAAACGCGCTGGGGAAGCTGTTCCGCAAGGGGCAATATTTCATTTAACTACATGTTATTGAAGTATAGGAAAGAAATAATTGACTACGTAATCATTCATGAACTATGCCATCTTAAAGAGATGAATCATTCTAAATATTTCTGGGCGCTGGTAGAAAAATTTTGCCCCAGTTTTAATAATTTAAGAAAGG
>JAKBMG010000096.1:0-17321 GCA_021831685.1 Bacteroidota bacterium
CCTCATAATTGCTGCTTAGGCATACAATAACCTGTAGAAAATCTTCAAACACAAGGTTTAAATTATCTTCAGGAATACCGATACCGGTATCGACAACTTGAATTTCAGACCATAGTTTATTTTCAAAGATGACTTTATTAACAATTACCTTAATACTACCCTTTTCGGTAAATTTTATAGAGTTGTTGACTAAATTATGTATAACCTGAGTAAGCAGTTTTTCATCGACTTCAGAGACAGCGTCATCATCTTTAATAATTATTTCCAGAGTTAAATTATTGGAGTGGACAAATCCTTCAAATGATTTAACGGATTCAGAAACAATTTGAGAGATATTTGTTTCTTTTAGGTTTAATTTAACTTGCCCAGCTTCGATACAGGATAGATCGAGGATTAGATTTAATGTTTGCATTAGCCTTTCAGCGCCGGAAAAGATTATGCTGATAAGTTTCTTTTGATCAGCGTCTTTAATTTCATCATTTAGAATTTCTGCAAAACCCAATATGCCACTCATTGGAGTTCGCAGCTCATGGCTCATATTGGCAAGGAAATTTGATTTCAGTCTATTTATTTCTTCGGCTTTTTCTTTAGATGCTATTAGTTCTGCTTCATATTTTTTCCATATAGTCATATCGCGTCCAATAGAAGCAAGACCTAATATTTGTCCGGTCTCTATATTTTTTATATAAAATATATTTTTAGTAACAGGGATAGGTTCATTGGTCTTCATATTTCTTAAGGAAGAGACCCCTTTCCAAAATCCATTTTTGACTAAGGAAGGCACCTCTAGTTCTTCTCTTTGCTTCCAGGCTTCGGTAGTTAAAAAATCTTTTACGACAAATGAAGAGAAGTCATCATCAGGCTCCAAGCCGACTAAAGTTTTAGCTGAATTATTCATAAATAAAATTTTATTGTCTATGGAAGAAACGGTAATAAAATCAGAAGAATTATGAATAAGGGAAATAAGTCTTTGATTATCTAACTCAATTTGTTTCTTTTCTTCTTCACAAATATTATTATCAATTGCATAACCGATATCATTTAGCAATTCGTTTAAGAGATTTATTTCATTTTGATTAAAGAATTTTTTTTCAGATGAACCAAGAACTATTATGCTATTATTATGAGTTTCTAATTTTAGAGGAAATATGGCAAGCGATTTAATTCCAGATGCAACTAAAGGGTCAAGGTCTAGAGAATTTATATCGTCTATTTGTAGATCATTTATAATAAACCGGGAATTATTTTTTTTGAGAAGATTAGTTACCAGGTTATAATTTTTGAATAGCCAATTGTTTTCATTCGCACTACTCAAGATGCATTTTATATGATTATTTAAATCATTTATTGTTTCTTTTTTTTTATCCCAGGTGCCGAAGCAAGCATAATTAAAAGTTCCGATCTTTTCAGCTGTCTCTATAATTGATTTAATAAGTTTATCGTTATTTTTCTCTTTAACGATAAGTTGATTTATAGCAGAAGTAAAAGCATTGATTCTATTAAGCTTTTGGATTTCCTTTGAAAATTTTTCCTCACTTTGTTGGAGAAGGTGTTTGACTGTTTTTAATTTGGAAATATTTTTCCTATGAAATAAGTAATATATGATTATAAAGGCAAGAGAGAGTAAGATGCACAAGTAACAGGAGGAGAAATTATTACTTATAGCAGCAATATTTACGTGTAAATATTGCTTGCTTGAATTGGTATATCCGGAATTTAGGGTAGAAATAAATTTATCAATTCGGTTTTTGAAATGCTTATGCTTGGAAATAAGGAAGAAATATTTTGGATGATTAAAATTTTTATTAATAGCAAATAAGATGCTATTATATAGTAGTGCTTTACTTTTATTAGCAATTAATCCAGCCATTTAATATTTATCATGTGAGAGCAATATATAAGATCCAGAGTAATATTTTATTAGTATTTATAGAAAATAGTAGTAGTAATTCGTGATAGCCAAAAACGTAAAAGAAATTATGCTGAAATAATTAACAATATTTATGCCATTTGAAATGTTGTGGTGATTAAAAAAAGAAAATATATTTTTATCTTTGTCTATATGGTAAAGAGCAAGAACAAAAAAGAGTTCTTCGTCGGGAAGGAAAATTCTGTATGGTATTTTCTTTGTACCTTCTTTTTTCCATTCGTAAAATGCGGACATGGGCACAAGCAACCGGTTCTTATCAAATAAGCTAAGCCAGAATTTCTTTTCTGTTATTGTTTCAATCCGGCTGTTGAATATAATCGGCGATCCGGCGCTGAATTTTATTCCCCAGTTTGTTAATGATAATTTATAGCTGCTATCATTATGAGTAATTGAAAGTATTTTATGGGCACTTCTAAAAACTTCAATATCTGCCGGTAGGTTCTCTGCGAACGTTGCGTATTCTTTGCGTTCTTTGCGTTAAATTTTTATAAAAGATAGTTTTAATATCTCTAAATGTTAATTCTATTTGCCAGCGTGATTGAAATAGAGCAGTAATATCATTCGCTGGATATTTTTGGGAATCTAATAAGGTTGTATATAGTATTATTTGCTTCTCGGACTTTTGGGGATTCGTAAATTGAATTTTCCTGACAATAATCTGTTCGGGTTGTGGATGTTCTTTTGTCTCAATCCGCCGAAGGCGGACTTTTGAAACAGATTGCTTTGTCATTTTCACCAGACAGTCACCTTGACCTAAATCCCGGATATATTCTGCTTTCGTTTTGTTTTTCTTTGGACAATGGCATGCTTACCCTGACTTTGTGCAAAGGCTAAATGCCCAAAGCTGCTATAAACATGCTCGGCTAACAAGATACTATTGACGGGCAATGAGCCGTATATGTCCTTCAACATTCTCAGTTCTGAAGATTTATCGTTGTCTATGCGTACCTCTATTATTCCACCGTTATAAAGATTTATTATTCCTTCTATGCGTCCTATCGGAAACTTGTACCATTATCCTGAAGGGGCGATATATTAGGTGTGCCGGGCATGTAGAATTTGTTAATCCTCTACGAGGATTTGCCAATGTAAAATAAACCTTTTCCTACAATAATTTGACCTCTACGAGGTCTAAAAACATCGTAGATGTTTGATTATTGTAGAAACAGATTAATCCAACAAATAAACTATCCTCGTAGAGGATAAATAAATACTTTTAGTACGTTAAGTACAAGTGATTACAAAGGTTAGGGAGTTTGGGAGAAATATTAAGTTGACGCCTATGGGGGACGGCGGCACCGCCGCTTCCTACCCGATTAAACAATATCATATTCAAATTAACATTTATATACGAACAAGTGTAAAGAACTTCATGTCCCATCTATTGTCTTTACTATATTTGTCACTCGTTACTCTTTCCTCCCGATTTTGATTTTTCTTTTTTGATACCGATATTATACCCCAAATTTTTGAGGAGTTTTATGTTTGCTTTAGAAGTCCGCAATTTGTCTAAGTCGTTCGGGAGTCTGAAGGCTGTCGATGATGTTTCTTTCGCTGTGCCTGAGGGGTCTGTGTTTGGTTTAATCGGTAGAAACGGTGCGGGGAAAACTACTACCATCCGTATGATGATGAATATCTATCTGCCGGATAGCGGTGAGGTGATTCTAAAGGGTTCTAAGATTGGTCAAGAGTTTAAGAATATGGTCGGTTATCTGCCTGAGGAACGTGGACTATATAAAAAAATGAGTGTCCTTGAAACTCTGCTTTTCTTTGCGGAGTTAAAGGGAAAGACTGGTAAGAGTATTGAAAGAAAAGCTAATGAGTATCTTGAAAGGTTCGAGTTATCCGATAGGAAGAACGCCAAGGTCGAGGATTTATCTAAAGGGAATCAACAGAAGGTGCAGTTTATTACTACTATTATCCATGACCCGGAATTTATTATTCTTGATGAGCCTTTCTCAGGACTTGATCCTATAAATACTAACCTCCTTAAGGAAATTATACTCGATCTGAAGAAGCAAGGGAAAGTGATAATTTTTTCTACTCACCTTATGGATTTTGCGGAAAGGATGTGCGATCATATTACTATGATTGATAAAGGGAAGGTTATATTAAACGGTTCTATGACGGAGATTAAATCTAAATATGCTCAGCAAAATGTTAGTATAAATTACCGGGGCGATATTTCATTTCTTAATGGAAATCCGATAATCGAAAAGATAGAGGATTACGGAAATTCAACGGGGATAAAGGTAAAGCAGCCGGATCAGGTACAGGAGTTGTTAAAGGCTTTGGTGGAAAATAATATTACTATTACAAAATTTAATGCAAATGAAATTTCACTCCAGGAGATTTTTGTTGGGCTTGCAGGGGGTGAGATTGAAGGCGCTTCTAAATTGGAGGTAAAAAATGTTTAATAGACGAACCCTATCAATCATAAAAAGAGAATTAAGAGAAAAAGTTTTAAGCAGAGGTTTCGTCTTAATGACTCTGCTTGTACCGTTTCTTTTTATCGGACTTATTTTGTTCCAAATGTATTTAATGAGTTACGACTCGAATGCGACTGCATCGTTAGAAATTATTTCTGGGTCGGAACAGATTACCTCAGCGGCTCAAAAGGAATTTAGCAGTTTACCGGTTGTGGAAAGCGGGAGTTATAAGATTTCCTACGCCACTATGAGTAAGGAAAAGTTTGACGCTTCTCTTCCCTCTTTGCAAAATGAACTGATGGGAGAAAAATTAACGGGGCTAATTTATATTCCCGATTCGGCAGTTAACGATAAGAGGATTGACTATTATTCCAAGAATCCGAATAACAATTCTTTGTTCGATAAGTTAAAGGGTTCGTTAAATAAAATTTTGGTCAATATTCATTTTGCGGGTAAGGAGCTTTCGGATAAAGAAATTTCTTATGCCACAAAGGCAGTCGATTTTAACGGGTTTCGGATTTCAGGAAGTAAAAATATCAAAGCCGAGGGACAGGGTAATCAGGCGCTTTCATTTATCTTCACTTTCCTTCTTTACTTGAGTTTAATTTTTTCCGGAACGATGATAATGAGGTCGGTGCTTCAGGAAAAGAATAATAAAATTGTTGAGGTGCTTTTATCTTCGGTAGATAGTAAGGAATTGATGACGGGAAAAATATTAGGCGCGGGAATTACGGGTATTGCGCAAATGGCGATTTGGCTTTTGCCGTTGATTATGATAATATCCACTTCATGGTTTGTGCTTCCGAAGGATTTTACTATTGATATTACGCTGTTCCAGGTGTTTTATGTTCTGTTAAATTTCTTTATCGGATTGATTACTTTCCTAGGATTGTTCGCGACGGTTGGGTCTATATTTGATAATGATCAGGATGCCCAATCGAGTATGTGGCCTTTGATGATGTTGATTTTAATCCCGTTTTATATTGCGATATCAATACAGAATAATCCGGAAGGGATGATTGGAATGGTGGCTTCGATGTTTCCGTTTGCGGCGATTATCGTAATGCCGGCAAGGATGGCTTTGGTAGATATACCGGTTTGGCAGTTTGTTTTGGCGGTGGTTGTTAATATTGCAACGATGGTTGGGATTTTTCCTCTTGCAGGAAAGATTTACCGTGTGGGAATTCTAATGTCGGGTAAAAAGCCCAAGTGGAATGAGGTGGTTAGGTGGTTAAAGTATAAGTATTGAGGAGATGGGGGGAATGATGGAGTGGAATAATGGAAGAAAGAATTTGTTAATCCTCTACGAGGTCTAAAAACATCGTGGATGTTTGATTATTGTAGAAACAAATTAATCCAACAAATAAACTATCCTCGTAGAGGATAAATAAATACTTTTAGTACGTTAAGTACAAGTGATTACAAAGGTTAGGAAGTTTGGGAGAAATATTAAGACGCCTATGCGGCAGGCAGGGTCGACTGACATTTTGGAGTTGTGCAACAGTCTCGGTAGGCAAGCTCTTGCTCAAGCTGGCTCGGTATATATATACCCTTTATTGAACCACTCTCCAACTCACGGGCTAATTTCCTGGAATCAACTGTATCTGTCTTATATATCTTTTCTTTTCCGTTCGTCGGTACCTCGTTTGGTGAGGCTACTTTATTATTAAATCCCAACTGCTCCAGCTGCCGGTGTGCCCAGTAACCACTGAATCCCGCCTCATGTACGCTATTATAGCTTCCTCCAGGATATTTCTCATGCATATATTCGCTCAACTCTTTCGGCGATGCATTTGAAGAATATGTCTTCAATGCAGTTAATTATTATTCCGGTAAATACTCCTTAGCTGTCACCTTCATATTCTTGGATGAGTCTGTGCCAAATTTGGCAGACTTTTTTTTGAAAGATTTAATTAAAAATTATAGGCTTGTTGGAGGCTTGTCATAGGCTTGTTAGAGGCCTGGTGGAGCGGAGGAAAAATTAGTGAGAAAACAGGGGAAAAAGATTTTGGGTATGACAAAATGGCCGATTGCGGATTGGCAATAATTGGCAATAAAGGAAAGCTGGTGGAGATACATTTTACAAGCGCGACAATCCACAATACAAGATATAAAAATGACTAAAAAATATTCCACCCAGCGGACAGGATTATAGCAAAAAGCAAAGGTTTTACTGCCAATCCTCAAAGAATATGTGTGTTCTGTTACAAGAAAACCTTTATAAAGAATAAGATTTTTCTTGACTTTAGCTTATAATATAATATTTTTGTAACTAATTAAAATGATATGTAATTTTTTATGTATTTTAGACTCAGAAAATATTACTTTTTAATTATACTTGCTTTCCTCGCTACCCCGGACATAAAAGGAAATGTGCTTTCTTCAGAATCACTACAAATTTCATCATCAACAAATCAGTTAAAGTGCTTTGAAGTCAGTACTACTTTGATAATATCATCTGATTATCATGAAAGAACTTTTCTTTATTCAAACAGACAATTAACTCGCAATCGAAAAATTAGCAGTCTCTCAAAAGTAATTTCAGTTTGTAAGTATAAACTTTTTGCCGTAAATCTTGCACACGCATTTTTTAATGAACACACCGGTTCTAAACTTATCGACCGTTCTAATCATAGTTGTTTCCTTATTTGAGGCTTATATAACCCCACGCCTCGGCATGGGGTCAGACGACTCTTTGCACCTTTGGAGCTTAGTCCTGAAGCCGAATATTCAGATAAGCTCATTAATTTGTCCGGTTCTGGTTCGTGCATGTTAGGTGTTCAATAAAAAATTATTTTGGAAACATTTAATTGGGATTTGATATGAAAAAATATATATATTATTGCGGTCTCCTTATTATCATTGCTCTATCTTCTATACAAGCACAGGATAATATCTATTCGAAAAAAAAACCGGCTGGCGCTCCTCCCGGAGCATTAGTAAAAACAGTCAAAGAGATGCCTAACGGTTTCGTTTCACCAAAGAAAATATCTTCATCACAATATTCAACAACTGTGTTCACTTTTAGTGATATAACAGTATTTTCATACTTCGACAACACCGAAATCCGTATTACATATCAGGACGGAACAGTGATGGACAGTGCCAAAATGAAAGCAGATACAATATTCTCAGTTTCGCATTGGCAGGGAATTTACACAATAAGCGGCAACAAGCCATATTCGGTTCTAATAGGAGATGCAATTTCAAATTATGTTAACGGTTATTTTGCTTTGGACCAGAGCGGACGCGGGAAAAGTACAAAGCTGAACACCTGGATGATGACCGGGGGAAGCGATTATGATCCTCATTTTATAATTTTTGCTTATGAAGACGGAACACAATATACCATCAAAGAATTAAGCACCGGAGCCTTTGTATATGCCGGTACTTTAGACAACGGAAAATATTTGGATTTCCCAAATGTAAGTTCAATTCAAGGCAAAGCTTTGCAGGTAGTTAGTAATAAGCCGGTTTCTGCTCTTTCATATACCGATCAAGATTATTATATCCCTTCGGTTAACGGAACTTTTGCAGGAACACTATTTTACGGATTTTCCGGTTATGCAGGCGGTTGGGAAAATTCAATTACTATTTCATCTTACACAAATAATAATCAAATTCTTGTTACCGATCTGGATTCTAAAGATACATTAGGAATGTTCACTCTGGGGCAGTGGCAGGTAACCACAATACCTGTTTTTAAAGATACATTTTGGAAAATACAATCTACAGGGACAGTGACTGCTGCTGATATTCCGTTTGCCGGCTGGTCTGGCAGTTATTCATATATGGCTCGCACCGCAGACTCAACAGGGCTTAACTTTGGAACTTCATTTATTGTCCCTACTGTTGAAAGTCAGGTAAGCATATTTTCATACGAAGATAATAACAGAGTAAACGTTACCTTTCTGGGAGACACTACTTATCCCTATATAGCATCTACTGTAATTGCAGATACACTTCTTCAAACTGGTGAAGGATATATTTTCAGCGCACCTTACGGAAATAATGTATATCATGTTTCCGCACAAAAAAATGTTTCAGTAGTTCAAAGCAGCGGTGGATATGGCGCAGATTTTATGCCGTTAGGATATGTTTTCGACTTGCCGGATATAGCTGTTTCGAACGGCGATATTGAATTTAATCCTCCTGATAGCATCTTTGTAACCGGCGATCAAATTAATATTAATATTTCGGTAAATAATTTTGGATCAGCTAACGCATCAAATATATTGGTTGAAGCATACGATGGCGACCCGGATGCCGGTTATGCGCCGGTAATTGGCAGGACGTATATTCCGAATATTACTGCAGGAAGTAAAAGCATTATTACATTTCAATATGTTATTCCGAAGGATGCAAAATACCATTATGTATATGTGAAAGTTGATCCATTAAATCAAATAGCAGAGTCCAATGAATCGAATAACAAAGCTTCTCTCCCCCTAAAACGGAATTCCGATTATTTACCTCCTTTAGCTATTACCATATCCGCACCAGGTGCACTTGTTCGTGATTCATTAAGCGGTGTGCTTACACCTGATCCATTTACCGTGACAGCAAATATTTTTAATACAGGCAATGTTTCCGCAACAAATGTTCATACTATATTGTCACTCTTTAATGGGTTAACCCTCTTTTCCGGACCGGTGGATACTGCCCTGGGAAATATTCCAGCTTCAGGTACTATTCAAATTGTTTGGACGATAAAAGCCAATAAGGATTCTTCGTCGTTAAACTTCTATTCATTAAGGATTAGTGCAGATAATGCAGATACAAAGGATATAAACCGTGCAGTTAACATTCCAGATATTGTACCACCTAAGAAACCTGCCAATCTTGTTGCTTCCGTATCATCCAATAATAGTGGAATAATTCTGAAGTGGGATGAGAATTCCGAATCAGACCTTGGCGGCTATAATATTTATTACGGAACCGATTCGACTAATTATAACGGTACCGGCGCTAATGAAGGAGATTCTCCGATAGCCGTTTCGCAGTTAAAGGAATACACCATAACAGGGCTAACCCCAGGTGTAAAACATTGGTTTGCAATTAAAGCAATTGATTTTTCAGGCAACATGAGTGAATTCTCAAATATAACTTCTGCAACTCCTGTGGTTACCGATATTCTAAAGACAAATTTGGAAATACCAAAAAATTATGCATTGAGTCAAAATTTTCCGAACCCTTTCAATCCATCAACTATTATTAGATTTGATGTTCCTAAAGCGGGTTTTGTCCGAATAGAACTGTTCAACACAATTGGACAAAAGGTAGCATCTCTTTTATCGTCAGAAAAACCTGCCGGGCGATATGCAATTAGTTTTGACGCCAGTAAACTTTCGAGCGGAACATATTTCTACAGAATGGATGCAGGCGGATACGTAATTATTAAGAAAATGTTATTGTTGAAATAAATACAAAGGGGAATACAATAGGAGCTAGATAAATATTCCGGAATGAGAGTTCATAAGAAAATCTTAAATTTCTATGAACTCTCTCCGGAATTAATAAAATGGGTACTTCTAATAACTTCTCTGACAAACAAAAAAGAATAATGAAATGTTTGGAAAATTACCACTATTCTTTTATTCCTGTTTTTAGAAGTTTCCTATATCCTTATCGGCAAAATAACCATCGGGATACCTTGTCTATAAAATTTTCTCTGCACTGCAAAGACTATATAATTGTGAAGCCATCGTGTAATGAAAGTCTCTTCTGGAAATACTAATTGTCCGCCAAAATAAATTACATGTGCAAACTTATTATTTATTTTAGGAATTAGATTCTCTATTTCCTCCACGATATCGGTTCCTACGGACGAAAAAGCCTCTGCATAATAGCCGTGCTCATTCATGTAATGGACATATTTGTTTACATCGGTCTTTATGTGTTCATCCAAGTTTTCGATTTCCTCCACACCCTTAAAATTACCTGCGTCTACGCTGCCGACTTGTATAAAAACGAAGTTCTTATATGTATTGCTAAAAAGCCTGAATACACTAAACAGCGTATGAAGTCCCAATCCATTAAACCCGTTAACCAATATTGCGGCTGTCTTCGCCTTTGGATCGAATTGCGGAACTTTCATTTCAGTTGGATTTTTTTCGTCTTCTTCCAAGTTATATATCGAAGCTTCAAATGAGTCTACTATTGTGTCAAGCTTGCGAATCATCTCTCCGGCTTTATTATAATGATTCTTTATAAAAAGTGTAACCGAAACCAGACCTGCAGTTATTACTAATGTTATCCAGCCCCCCTCGCTAAACTTAATTATCATTACGGAAAATAAAATAAATGTCGTTAGAAATAATCCGACGCCGTTAATTGAAAGTTTTCTGAACCAAGTCTTTTCGGATTTTCTTACATTCCACCAATGGATTACCATTCCGAGCTGCGATAAGCTGAACGTAATAAAAACATTTATCGAATATAAAACGATTAGAAAATCTACTGAGCCGGATGATATAATCATCATTATCAATGAAGCCGCGCCCATTAGAATTATACCGTTTTGATTAACTAATCTATCACTCAGGTTTGCAAATCTTGTAGGGAACCACCTGTCAAGCGCCATGCTTGCAAGTACGCGCGGTCCGTCTAGAAAACCCGTCTGCGCCGCTATGAATAACAATATCGCCTCGGACAATAGGGTTATCAATACAAAATAATATGCCGGCCCTTTCCCCCACCCTCTTGACATATTCTCAAAAAATATTGCATTTAATGTCTTGCCCGCCTGAGGTTCAACATTAAAAAGAAGATATCCGATCATTAATCCGATAACTGTTATTGATAATGAGAACGCCATATAATGCATTGTCTTCTTTGCTGTTTCTACGCGCGGCTCTCTTAAAATCGGAAGCCCGTTGCTGACTGCTTCTATTCCCGTAAATGTTCCGGCTCCCATGCTGTATGCTCTCATAACTAAGAATAATACGCCAAAGGTTCCGAGATCATGGAAGGATTGTTTTAGCTCAACTCCGGTTGATTGATATACTTGGTTAATTTTAAATGCATGTGTGATTATGGCATAGAGAATTGCAAATAAGTGCGTCACCACAAAAAGCATAAAAACCGGCACTAGCGGAATTACGGCTTCCTTAATACCCCTGATATTTAGTATCAATAATATAAGCACTCCGACTATCGCGAATTCCAGTTTATAGACGAGAAAGTGCGGCGGTAAAAAGCTGAAGATTGCATCGGCGCCGCTTGCAATTGAGATTGTTATCGTTAATACGTAATCTATTAGCAACGCACTTCCTGAGATCATTCCGATTTTTGGTGAGAGTAATTTGCTTGCGACTAAATAACCCCCTCCTCCGGAAGGAAACAGTTCAATTATGTGTGAATAACTTGCTGCTATTATAAAAATGGTTATCGCGGTACCGAGTCCGACAAACAAACCAAGGTATGGATGCCCTTCCAAGGCTTTGAATGCTTCAGCGGGACCGTAACACGATGAGGAAAGTCCGTCTGATCCTAACCCCACCCATGCAAGGAAGGCGATTAAGGAAAGTTTATGAAATATCTTTTTATCGTGGGGGTCACGTGCTCCGCCTATCACTATATCTTTAAGTTTCTTTATTCTTGATTCTGTGTCCATGTTTCCGATTTTGATTAAATTAACTGCAAATAATTTAAAGATTAATAATCCGCTTAATCTTGGCGCCTAATTTACATAATTTTAAATTCAAATTAGAAATATCATCTAAGTCCGAAAAATATTAGGTATATATTACGCCCGGATAATAATTATTATAAATAGTCTCTTACTTGCTTAAAATCAAGTTTGAGGGTAAATGGGCAAATTGTCGTTGCTTTAAGAAATTGTTATTTATAATTTTCATTTTGCGAAAATTCATGCAGTTTATAATGAATCATCAGGTATGTTTGCACGCGCGGGTGTAGTCGTGTCGTTCATGAGGCTATTAGTGAAGCTCCGCTATATTTTCGGTATCTGCATTAGTATTTGACTGCTTTATTGTGACCCCTGTTAGATGAGTATCTGAAGGTCTTTATTTTTTTGAATTATTAAATTTTAATTTATTCTTATTTATAATATGAAAACAATAAAAATACTCTCATGGAATGTTAACGGAATTAGAGCCATCCATAAAAAAGGATTTTTAGATTGGATATCAAAAGTTAAACCCGACATCCTTTGCCTTCAAGAAACAAAAGCACATGAAGATCAATTGCCGGAAGAATTAATAAATATCAATGGCTATCATTCATATTTCTGTTCAGGTGAAAGAAAAGGCTACAGTGGAGTTGCAATTTATTCTAAAGAAAAACCTATAAGCATTAAAAAAGGATTCGGCATATCTGAATTAGACAATGAAGGAAGGATTTTAATTGCCGAGTATCCCGGATTCTTTTTATACAACATATACTTCCCTAACGGGAAAGCAAACCCGGAAAGATTAAAATACAAAATGAGGTTCTATGACGCCTTTCTTGATCATGCTAACGAGCTTAAGAAATCAGATTCGAAGATTATTTTCTGCGGAGATGTAAATACAGCACACAAAGAAATTGATCTTGCACGTCCAAAAGAAAATTCTAAGGTATCCGGTTTTTTGCCGGAGGAGAGAGCCTGGATAGATAAGGTAATAGAAAACGGCTACCTAGATACTTTTCGTATATTTAATTCAGAGCCAAATAATTATACCTGGTGGGATCAAGTTACGCGCGCGCGTGAGAGAAATGTGGGCTGGAGAATTGATTATTTCTTCGTTTCCGATAATGCCAAAAATGAAATTACAAATGCATTCATTCTTAGTGATGTTATGGGATCGGATCATTGCCCGATAGGTATTGAAAAGGCTATTTAGTAAACTTCGTATTATTTCTTGGCAGAATGATTATTCCACCTCGAATCCCGAAGCTTATTAAAATCCTTGAATAAAAATTTTAAATGTGAGAGCTAATTTCTTTATCTTTGTAAACAGAATTTTGGAATTAATAAAGGAATTACACAGATGAGCATTCTTGCAGATAAAAAAACCCGCTTAGTCGTTCAGGGAATAACCGGTGGCGAAGGTTCATTCCATTCTCAGCAAATGATTGAATACGGCACTCAAGTTGTTGCCGGCGTTACTCCCGGAAAAGGAGGAACTACTTTCCAAGGCGTTCCAGTTTTTAATACCGTTGTTGAGGCGGTAAATGAAAAGAAAGCTAATGCTTCAATTATTTTTGTACCTCCAGCTTTTGCGGCTGATGCAATTTTAGAAGCTGCTTCGGCTGGTTTGAAATTAATCGTTTGTATTACCGAAGGTATTCCCGCTGCAGATATGGTTAAGGTTTATCATGCTATTAAGAAAAATAATGTCGTTATGATCGGTCCTAACTGCCCCGGTGTTATTTCGCCCGGTAAAGCTAAATTAGGCATTATGCCAGGTTTCATCCATAAAGCCGGCAAGATCGGCGTCGTTTCAAGAAGCGGCACTTTGACTTATGAGGCTGTTAAACAATTGACCGATGTCAATCTTGGACAGTCTACTTGCGTCGGTATTGGCGGCGATCCTGTTATCGGTTCACGGTTTGTTGACATTATAAAAATGTTTAATGATGACCCGGGTACCGAAGGTATTATTATGATTGGTGAAATCGGTGGAACTGCTGAAGAGGAAGCTGCTAGTTTTATCAAGAAAAATGTTAAGAAACCCGTCGTCGGTTTTATTGCCGGTAGAACTGCTCCTGCCGGAAGAAGAATGGGGCACGCAGGTGCAATTATTTCCGGAGGAAAAGGAACGGCAGCAGAAAAAATGGAAGCGATGAGAAAAGCCGGAATTAAAGTCGTAGAAAGCCCCGCGGAACTCGGCTCAACTATGCTAAAAGCACTTGAAGCCCTTAAAAAGAAACAGTCCCCCGCTAAAGCAAAGTCTAAAGCTTCGGCAAAGAAAATCGTTGTGAAAAAGAAATCAAAAAAGATAATTAAGAAAAAATAATTACAGGAGAAAAAGTTGAGCTACAAAACGTTGGCAATAATTAAACCGGATGCGGTAAAAAATAATTTAACCGGACAAATTATTGCAAAGATTATCGAGGCTGGATTCAAAATTAAAGCAATGAAAATGGTTAGATTGACCAAGGATTCCGCCGGCGGATTTTATGAAGTCCATAAAGCACGCCCTTTTTATAATGACCTGGTTGAATTTATGACCTCCGGTCCCTGCGTACCCATTGCTCTTGAAAAAGAAAATGCCGTTGCGGAATTTAGAAATCTTATAGGTGCTACTGATCCGGCAGACGCAGTCGATGGTACAATTAGGAAATTATTCGCCGCTTCTAAAGCTGAAAATGCTGTACACGGTTCGGATTCAGACGAAAATGCCGCTCTCGAAATTTCTCATTTCTTTTCAAGAAAAGAATTGCTCGAAAATTTCGGAGCTTGATTTAATAATTAAATAATCCCCTCTTCTTTGGGAAAATAATTACTTTACTAAAGGATAAATAATGAAATATGTTTTTGGCTTTATAATTTTTAGCATGCTGATCTTCGGATGTAGCAAAAAAAATGAGCAAGTCCCCGTTACTGCCGCTAGCTTTGCTTTCGACTCAACTGATATTAAAACTACTCCCGTTTCAAATCCGAACGAAAGTTTTTCTATTCGCTATAACTTTGAAAAAGGGAAAAATTATAACTATAGATTGACTTCCCTTTCAGATGACAATCAAACTATTAAAGCGGATACTACTATTCTACAACATGTAACTCAAAACGTTACCTACTTAATGACCCTTTCCCTATCTAATGTAGACAAAGACACCGTGATGGAAATGGCTTGCAACATTACTTCTATTAAACTTGATGCCAATGCTAACGGTAAAAAAATTTCTTATCAGTCTGGGTTAACAAAAGATTCGACCGAACGTGCTCAGTTTGCGGAGTACGAGGCATTGATTCAAAATCCTTTTAGCATTAGAATTACTAAGTACGGTGAAATTCTTGAAGTCTTTAGAGCCGATAAAATTGTAACTAAGTTCTTAGAACTTAAAGGCACCCCTGCTACTGTTACTTCCGAAGAAAAAGATGCATTAAGGAAAAGTATTATTGAAGGAGCTTTAAAGCCTTTATTAGTACAGATCTTCCGCCAGGTTCCTCAGAATCAGGTTGCAAAAGATTCAAGCTGGTCTTTTACTCAGCCCCCTTCACAATTCTTAATTTATCAACTCCAAAATACAAATGCATATAAAGTATTAAGCCTTGATAAATTTAATAATGATAAACTTGCCGTTATTGATGCCGGGTTAAAATCCGTTCTTACCGGTAAAGATGAGATTACGAATCGCGGGGTTAATTATAAATTTAAGAAACCGGTAACCTCCGCATCCGGAAAGATATTCTTCAACTTAACGAAAGGATGCATTCAAAAATCCAAGACAAATACTCTCATAAATATTTATTATACGATGGAAATGAAGGGTCCGAAGGGTACTGAAAAAGGCAACAAAACCGAAGCAATTAAGAGCTCAAACATTGTGGAATTAGTTGATTAGATTTAGAATATAAGACTATTCATTAAAAAGGCACGGCGCCATAGCTCGTGCCTTTTTTATTTCCACTACGACATACCCCGTGCATTGTATCAAAAACAAGTTAACCAAAGAGAAATTGCAAAAAATTCGTTAGATCATAGCGCGGCAAGCTTGCCTACCGAGAGCGTTGCAGAACTCTCCTATTTAGTCTCGAACGTAAAGAGAGGTCTCAAAACTGTCTAAAATGGGATTTCTCAGTCGAAGACTCCTTCGAAATGACAGGTGGAAGTTGTGCAACAGACTCTATCGGCAGGCAGGTATTGAAGTTTTTAGAAGTGCCCTTAAAAAATAAAATAATTAAAGCCGGTTAATTTGAACCGGCTTATAAATATTTTCCGTTAAAAGTTATTTTTTTGTAAGAATTACTGTCCCGATATTATTAGTATTAGAAGGTGTTACATTTACATTTGCGATAGTTGTATCCTTATAGGAGGTATCGTTAGGAGCAATGTATACTGAATAAGTACTTGGGGATAGATATTGAAGTTTAAATCCTCCTGCGGCATCTGTTGATGTCGATACAGTGTCCGTTCCTGTAATTGCCCAAACATTGGATGATGCTGAGATTGGCGATACTGTTCCGGCAATTATTCCTGTGGTTCCCGTTGCAACAGCTCTGATGACAGGCTTTAGGATATATTTGGCATTTAATAAGGAACCTGTTTTAACTATTGAACGGTTGGCGTCAAAATCTAAAGTCAATACATAAGCAATTCCCGGTTGCACTGTTGCATCTACATTAAGTTTAATCCCGCTTTGACTTCCGCTGGGAGTTGTAAGACTAAAAGTCTGCCCGTTCGCTACAATATTACTGCCGCTGCCAATGAATAATCTTATCTGAGTATAATAACCGGCTTGTAAAGTATCTTCACCGATAACAGCATTAGCGCCGTTTACCAGCTTTAATAAATCGTAAGTTGCCGGCTGATTGTTTAGAGTAACCCACCCGGTCGTGCTGTCGCTGGTTGAAATATGTGCTTGCACACTATCAATAACAATATTCACTTCCGAATAATCTGCAGGACTATCGATCATCTGAACCTTCAGCATCCCGCTTGTTGAGGTTGGTCCAATAGGATTATCTTTTTTAGCGCACCCGTAATATATTACTGCGCCAAAAATCAACAGGGAAAATAACACAACTAATTTTTTCATATTAATACCTCTTTAATTAAAAAATATAAATAGTTTATATCGACACAAAATCTGTCAAATTTACCGGTTAAATAATTTTGCATGTTAGACATATCTTTTTTATTTAAGTTTCCTACCGTAGTACTTACATAAAACCATGCCAATGACGATAAATTGAGTTTTTCATCACATTCTATATTTTTTCTTTATTTAACAATTTCGATATGCCTGGATAATTAATTCAATTGTACGGTGCATTTTTTTGCCCGGCATTT
>JAKBMG010000096.1:17331-65176 GCA_021831685.1 Bacteroidota bacterium
TTGCACACATTCAGAAATAAATGCGTAAATAGAGGAGTCAGAAGGTTGACAGGAGAGAAATTCCATCTCTTCTCCAATATTCCAAAATTTACATCTTTTTGTTTGTGCATGTTTTAAACCATATAAAAATCTTTTTAATTTGTTTATATTTGCAACCACAATAAAAAAACTTATAATTATATTATGTTATGCTAAACGATGAATTAAATGAACGGGAAAGAAATATTCTCCGGTATATTATACAGCAATTTATTTCGACTGCCTCTCCGGTTGGTTCAAGAAACATTACGAAAAAGTACCAGCTTGGATTTTCCCCGGCAACAGTAAGGAATATTATGTCCGACCTTGAAGATTCCGGTTACATCGGACATCCGCATACCTCCGCAGGAAGAATTCCGACAGATAAAGGTTATCGATTTTATGTTGATACTTTGATGGATGTTCAAGAATTAATGAGTTCGGAAAAGGGACTTATAAATAAGGAGTTGGAAATTAACCTATCCGAAACAGCCGAGCTTTTAAATATTACTTCTTCCCTCCTAAGCAGAATTACCAAACAGCTTGCTTGTGTTACTTATCCTAAGATAGACAGCGGTGTCTTGGAAAAAATTCAAATTGTTGGATTGACATCTACAAGAATACTGGTTGTTATTACTATTAAATCAGGATTTGCGCAAACTATTACACTGGAATTTTCATCCGACATAAAAAACTCTCTGTTGGAATCGGTTCAGCGACTTCTTAATGAACGGTTAAGTGGATTAACTCTTTCCGAAATCAGGAACACTTTTAGCGAGAGATTTAAAGACGTGGAAGATGACCAGAAACATATTATTAGGGTTTTTATTGACTCCGCCGATAAAATTTTTAAGGATACTAAACAAACCGATAAACTTGTTATTACTGGTACTAAAAATATTATAAAACAACCAGAGTTTGACGATGCTCAAAAATTTCAAGGAATTATTGAGTTAATTGAAGATAAAGATTTTATTATTCATATACTTGAAAAATCCAATGAACTCCCCTCTGAGAAGGTCTTTGTCTCTATCGGCAGCGAAAATAAACATCAAGATCTAAATGAGTATAGTTTTGTCAGTAAGGAATATAAACTTGGGGATATTTCAGGCACTCTCGGAATTATCGGACCGAAACGTATGGAATATTCAAAAGTGGTCGCAATTGTCGATTATATGGCAAAAATGCTTTCAGAAGTTTTGACAAATAATAATTCTAAATAAAGGAGATATTCAATATGAAAAAAGATAAAAACGATATTAAATCAAAGCCCAATGAATCAGAGAAAGATGAACAAATGGATATTAAAATTAAAGGTGTTAAAGCTGAAGAAGAAAATCATTCCTCAGCCGGTTCCGGCAATTTGGAAGAAGTTAATAAGGAAAAAATTGAACATCTTGAAAAAGAGATTCAGGAATATAAAGAGAAATTATTGCGTAAAGCGGCGGAATTTGAAAACTATAAGCGTAGAACCGAAAACGATCAATTGAATTTAATTAAGTATGCTGCTGAAACTTTTATCATAAAACTGCTTCCCACTGTCGATGATCTGGAACGCTCTCTTAAACATATTGAAAATGCCAGAGACATTAGCGCAATCAAAGACGGAATAAAATTAGTTTATGATAAATTATTGAAAGTTCTCGATGACCAGGGTGTTAAGAAAATTGACTCCGTAGGAAAACCATTTGATGTACATTTCCACGAAGCTCTGCTACAAAGGAAAGAAGAAAACGTACCCCCCCATACTGTTCTTGACGAAGTTGAAAAAGGCTATATGTATAAGGATAGAGTAATTCGTCATACAAAAGTTATCGTCAGCGATGATTCTTCAGGCGCGTCTGATTCTGACAACAATCCGGCAGTTAATAATTCAAATATAGAGGATAAATAAATTCTATGGCTAAACGCGATTACTATGAGATACTTGGAGTTGACCGTAATGCAACTAAGGATGATTTGAAAAAAGCTTATCGGAAAATGGCGATGCAATTTCATCCCGATAGAAATCCCGATAATAAAGAAGCTGAAGAAAAATTTAAGGAAGCAGCCGAAGCTTATGAAATATTAAACGATGACGATAAAAAAGCCCGTTACGATAGATTCGGCCATGAAGGCGTTAGAGGCAGCGGATTCGGTTCTCAAGGCTTTTCCGATGTCAATGATATATTTTCTCATTTCTCCGATATTTTCGGCGGTGCATCTATTTTTGACGATTTCTTTGGTGGCAACACGCAGCGCGGAAGAGGGAAAAGACATAGCGCCGGCACTCCCGGTTCTGATTTAAAGGTTACTCTTAAGTTGACTCTCGAAGAAATCGCTTTAGGTGTAAATAAAAAAATCAAAATTAAAAAACAGGTCGTATGCAGTAAATGTAGTGGTTCCGGTGCCGAAGCAGGTACTTCTACTAAAACTTGCCCCGTCTGTCACGGCAGCGGTGAGGTTAGATCTGTTTCCAGATCGGTATTCGGGCAGTTCGTAAATATATCTGCCTGCAGTAACTGCGGCGGTGAAGGGAGTGTTGTTGATATTCCTTGTAAAAAATGTATGGGCGACGGAAAGGTAATTGAAGAGGTTGCGGTTTCGATAAATGTTCCTGCAGGCGTTCATGAAGGAAGCTATATGACTATGCGAGGCGAAGGGAATGCAGGCAAACGCGGAGGACAGCCGGGTGATATAATCGTCGTATTTCAAGAACAACCGCATGAATATTTTACACGTGACGGAGACGATATTATTTATGATTTATTTATCAGCTACCCTAACGCAGTACTTGGTCTGGAAGTAGAAGTTCCTACCTTGATTGGTAAAGCAAGACTAAAAATTGACGCGGGGACACAGCACGGGAAATTTCTTAAAATGAGGGACAAAGGGATTAGACATCTTAATCACTCCGGTTCCGGTGATCAACTTGTAAGAGTAAATATTGAAATACCAAAGAAATTAAACTCAAGAGAAAAAGAGCTATTAAAAGAATTAGCGGAGCAGCCCAATTTCAAAAAAGCTTCTAACGCAGACGAAAATAATTTTTTCAAGAAATTCTCTTTTTAGAAGCATCTTCAGCTTGCTGAACTTAGTTTTGGTTCTTATATTCTCTTTAAGTAAATATTTTTTTTTGATTTTGAAGAGAAACAATGTTCAAGAAGTTTTCCGAAAAAGCCGGATTTACTCAAACGGAGATAAAAGTTATCTTTTTCTTACTGATCATATTGCTAATAGGCGGAGTAGCAAAGACAGTTACTCAATCTAAAGAGAATTTTGACTATAAAAATTTTTCCTATACAAAGGATGACAGCTTATTCATATCAGAATCTCAGGGAAATGAAAGCATTAAAGCATTTGAAACTTCTGATTCATTAAATAAAAGTAAAGTTTTGGATTTCAAAAATCAGAATTTTTTCAATGCAGAAAGAAAAGCCATTCCAAAAGAGAAAAGTGTAAATTTAAACAAATCCGGGGTTGAGGAGCTAACGAAGATACCGGGAATAGGTAAAATAATTGCTAAAAATATTATTGAACTACGGAATCAAAGAGGAAAATTTTTAACCTTAGAAGAACTTCTCTATGTAAAAAGAATCGGAGATAAAAAGTTCAATAAAATCAAAAGGTATTTTTATATTGAATAATTTTGAAAATCAAACGGGACAGCCTACCGGACAGATTGGATTGGCAATAACAAATTCCAAGCTTCAACTCGTAGAAATAGCCTTCAAGGATGATCAATTTATACTTGAAAATATTGACGAGGTTTACTTTGATGAAGTGATTAATTTTGAAAAGTGTAAGGAGACGAAAATAACGGCATTGCTCCAGAGTGCATTTAATGAACTTATAATTCGGAAACCATTAAACAGCACATCTGTTTCCTTCACGCTTCCGTTTGAATTATTTTATATAACGCAAACTCCATATGAAAATTCTCTTCTTCATCAAGATTTAATAACCGAATTTAAATGGGAATTTTCTATCCTTTTTCCATTTGCGAACACAAAAGATTTTGTTATACAATATTTTGAAGTGGAGAAGAACAATATTGTTAATTTTAATTCAGTAATTGCTATTGCCATCTCGCGGAAATATTTACAGATAATTAATAATTTTTGCTCCGATAACAATCTCCGGTTAAAATTTATCGACAATCTTCACCTAGCTTCTGATCGCGCTCTATCATTAAGCAATGCGCTTGCAGCAAAAGGTTTGACTTTAAGCGTTTATTTAAGCAATAAAACTCTTTCAATAATTTTTTTATTATTTGGGAAACCGGTATATTTTAAGGTAATCACACATAAAAATGCAAGCGATCTTCCGGCTACGCTAATCGATGAGATAAGCAATAATGAATCCATTTCGTTAAACAAGAACGCAATAAATGCAGCATTTATAACCGGGGAAGAGATTACTAAGTCAATGGCTGAAACTCTCAGCAGTTTGTTAGACGTTGAATTTATATACTTTAATCCCTTTGAAAATATATCTCCAAATCCGAAGCTATTTGAGAATAAAAACTATTCCGAAAAGTACAATTCATTTTCATCAGCAGCGGGGATTGCTTACAGGATCGGATAAACATAAATATTCATAGCGCGGCAAGCCGCAATGGAATATGGAATATGTATGATGGAATATGGAATATGTATGATGGAATATGGAAAATCATTTCAAATATCTTGACATAAAAAACAAAGATTTAAACGGTAATACTATAATACTAAATCAGCAGAATTTTGTTTAAGGGTTTCTATATGCGGATGAGAATTATTTCAGGAGAATTTAAGGGAAGGTTGATCAATGTACCGCAATCAAAACTTATCAGACCGACAACTAATCGTGTTAGAGAAACTCTTTTCAATTTATTAAACAACATAATAAATTTCGAAGGAATAAAAGTTTTAGATATATACGCCGGCTCGGGTTCACTTGGGCTTGAATGCCTAAGCAGAGGTGCCGGTTCGGTAGATTTTGTCGAAAAGAATTTCGTCATTTACAAAAATCTTGAAGAGAATATAAAAGCTCTACAAGTTGAGGATTCATCAAATATTTTTAAGACAGAAGCTGTTACTTTTTCCTCTGCAAATAGGGGCTTACAATATGATTTGATTCTTGCCGATCCGCCATTTTTTAAAGACGATATTTATACCGTAATAAAAAATATATTGGTTAACAAATTTTTAGCTACCGAAGGGATTATAATAATTGAAAGGTCAAAACAAACAAAAGAAGAAGATATTTTAAATTTCGGCATTGAACCTTTTAAGATAATCGGGGATACTTGTTTATATAAAATTAATAAGTTGCAATAACTTTGTCTTTAAACTATTTTTCGTTAAGTATTCGTAAGTTCATTAAAATTATGGATTAAGATTATGAGAAAAGTATTATACCCCGGGACATTTGATCCGGTAACGTACGGGCACATTGACATAATCCTTCGAGCAAAGGAATTGTTCGATGCGGTTGTGGTTACTGTTGCTATTAATCCAGGTAAATTGCCTTTATTTACGGTAATGGAACGAGTTCAGATGTTGCAGAAGAGCTTGAAGGGTTATAAAAATATATCTGTTGATTCTTTTGATGGATTGGTTGTAGATCACGCTCATGAAGTAGGGGCAGTCGGCATAATAAGAGGACTTCGAGCAGTCAGCGATTTTGAATATGAATTTCAAATGGCATTAATGAACAAAAAGTTAGCAAGTGACATTAATACTGTATTTTTAATGCCTCACGAGAAATATACATATTTAAATTCCTCCATAATTAGAAATTTAGCAAGCCTTCACAGCGACATAAGCGAATTCGTCCCACCAATTGTTGTTAAGGCGCTTAAAAACAAATTTAGCCAAAAAACAAACCACTGATTTATATCATATCAACTTTAGATAATTTTTTTTAAGTTTATATAGTTTTATAATCATAAAACTATTTCGATAGTGGATTGAACTCTATTACTTTCTAAAATAATAACAAAACAAATTTAGATAGGCAATGAAATGAAATTTTTATTATGGGTAGCAGGAGTTGTTGTGGTAACAATAATTGGTGCAGTCATTTTTATTTATTCAGGTATTTATAATATAAGTGCTACAATTCCACATAACGGTTTGACACATTGGATAATGAGCACAACTATGGATAATTCAGTAAAGCATCATGCAAAAAATATTGTAGTTCCCGATCTTTCGGATTCATCAAAAATAGAAATGGGATTTGTTCGTTACAGAGCAGTGTGTGCGAATTGTCATGGTGCTCCCGGTGTATCTCAAGAAGAATTAGCAGCCGGACTTTATCCAAAACCTCCTAAGCTTGTTAGGACTATTCACGAATGGACACCCGCAGAACTTTTTTGGATTACCAAATACGGAGTTAAGATGACGGGGATGCCTGCTTGGGGACCAACACATTCCGACGATAAAATTTGGTCCATAGTTGCATTCATGGAAAAGATGCAGAAAATGACTCCCGAACAATATAAAAATCTTAGCGAAGAATTTAAGAACGAGAAAGACTAAAAGCCAATAAATATAAATTATAAAATTATTTCGTCCGATTCCCGAATAAAATTTCATCCGGATAAGTATTTTATTCAATCATTAATTTTTATTAATCTCAAATCACTTCATAATAGTTTTTGAATTATTAATTTTGTTTCCAAATTTTTCCAGTTAGTTGATTCCACAAATTATAATTGTTGTTTGTAATATCAGAATTATATAGTGATATTTTTTAATCAAATAAGAGGTAAAGTAAGTTGAGTAATTATTCCGAATTAATTTCTGCTGTTGAAGAAAGCAAAACGATGGCGATATCATCGTTAGTAAAAAAATTAAAGAGCGAAGGTAAAAATGTTTTAAGTTTTAGCGCCGGCGAGCCAGACTTCCCTACTCCGGATTATATTAAAAATGCTGCGATAAAAGCCATTAACGAAAATTTTACAAAATACACTGCAAACGAAGGTTATCCTCAATTAATAAATGCAATTGTGGATAAGTTTTCAAAAGAAAACAATCTGAATTTCAAACCAGAAAATATTCTTGTTTCGGCAGGAGCAAAACATTCAATATACAATTTAATGATGGCATTATGCAACCCCGATGATGAAGTTATTTTCCAAGCACCTTATTGGGTTAGCTATCCGGAAATGGTAAAGCTTGCTCAAGGAAAATCTGTTATCATCGACGCCGGAGTTGAGCAAGATTACAAAATAACTCCCGAACAACTAGAAAAGAACTAAAATTTTCCTATTTAATACACCTTCCAATCCAACCGGTGCAGTATACAGCAAAAAAGAAATTTTAGCATTAGCTGAAGTGTTAAAAGATAAAAATATTTTTACTATATCTGATGAAATTTACGAAAAGATACTTTTTGACGGAGAAGAACATTTTAGCATCGGCAGTATAGATTATTTGAGAGATAAAACGATTACTGTAAACGGAGTAAGCAAAGCTTTTGCAATGACAGGCTGGAGGATCGGTTATGCAGGCGGTAATACAGAAGTAATCAAACTTGCAAGGAATTTACAAAGTCATTCTACCTCAAATGCCTCATCAATTTCGCAGGCAGCTACAGTAGCAGCTTTAAGGGAGCCTAACGGAGAGATTATTGAGATGGTAAGGCAGTTTAAGGAACGCAGAGATTTTATTTATAATTCGTTAAATAAAATAAAAGGAATAAAGTGTCCACTTCCTAAAGGCGCTTTTTACGTTTTTTATGATGTAAGCGCATATTACGGAAAAAATTTTAATGGATATGAAATAAAGGATTCCAGTTCTTTCTGTAATTATTTACTAAACGATCAATACGTAGGATTAGTGCCGGGTTTTGCATTCGGAAATGATAACTGCGTTAGAATGTCTTATGCTTGTTCTTACGAAGAGTTAACCGACGGGATTGAAAGAATGACAAAAGCGCTAAATCAACTTCATTAAATTTCTTCAGAGACTGCTAAATAATATTTGTCAGCCTCATCAATTTAATACTTAACAAGGTTTTTCCGCAAAATTAGACTTTAAGAAATAATTGAAGGGATTTATAGACTTGTTCAACAGGCATAGTTTCGCTCGTCCAAAGTTCAAAAGATTTTGCAGCCTGATAGACGAGCATCTTTAACCCATCCAATGCAATTGCTCCGTTTGATGAGGCAAGTTTTAAAAGATTCGTTTGAATCGGGTTATAAACTAAATCAAAAACGATTTGTCCTTTAGTAAATGAATCGGCGAGCATAGTAATAGAATCATCTACATCCGGATACATACCAACCGAAGTAGCGTTGACTATTAGTTTTGAACTCCTAAAAACTTCGACTAAATCAGGCGGGAATAATTCTTTTGTTTTAAATGAGTTATATTTCATTTTATCTTGAAAATAATTTTTCAAAGAATCAGCACGCTGTTCAGTGCGATTAACCAAAAATATTTTAGAAGGTTTGAAATATCTAATTAAAGTATAAATAACCGCACGTGATGCTCCCCCTGCACCTATGACACTTATTTCGTTTCCAAATATTTCTTCCTTAAACGGATTCAAAGTTTCCAGAATACCGTTTACGTCGGTGTTATAACCGCTAAGCTTACCAAGCTCATTCACAACCGTATTTACAGCACCAATAATTGAAGCTTCTTCGGATACATTACTCATAAACTGAATAATATTTTCTTTGTGAGGAATTGTTACATTAAATCCCCTTATTCCAAGAGCAATCATACCTCTGACAGCATTTTTTAAATTTGAGGCTGGAATGTCAAACGGGAGATAAATATAATCGATTTCTTTGAGATCAATAGCAATATTATGAATAAAGGGAGAATATGAATGCTTTAACGGATGACCGATTAAACCCAATATTTTTGTATTTAAGTGAACCGAATTTTTCATTTAATGATTATTTTTTATTTGAGTAGTATAAATCAAAATTTTGCAAAATTTTAATTGACAAGACAATTAAGAATTTTCAAATTTCTCCAAGAAGCTTTTTAAAAAGCTTTGATGATTTTATTTCCGGGTATTCTTTAGCAAATTCAACTTTGATTGCAGGATCAATCTTAAATGCTGTTTTTAAACAATCAACAGCCTCCATAGTTCTGCTTAGAATAAAATTGATCTTTGCTTTACCATAATAGGAACTGGCGTCAACAGGATTTATTCGGATACATTCACCAAACGCGTTTGAAGCTTCAAGCCAATCACCCATCTCAAGTAATGTTTCCGCCAGATTAAACCATATCTCATAATTATCCGGTTCGATATTCAATGCAGCGCGATAGCTTTCTGTTGCTTCCTGGAGTTTGCCCAAAGAATACTCCAAATCAGCTTTAGCATACCAAGCTTCAGCACTATCTTTTGAAAGGGAAATTGCTTTATTAAAATCCTTTAAAGCAAGGTGAAATTTCCCTGTTGAGTCATAACAAAAACCACGAGCTAAATAAGCTTCGTAATACTGGTCGTTAATTTTAATAGCTTCGGAATAATATTTTACGGCGTTTACCAGATCGCCAAGTTCTTCATAAATATTTGCGATATTGAACGAAGAAGCATCATCAAAGTTATCGAGTTCAAAAGATGTTTTAAAACATTCTATCGCACTTTGAAGCCTCCCGAGGTCAGCTAATGCATTGCCTTTATTAAACCATGCGCTTGCAAACTTGTCATTTAAGGCGAGAGCCAAATCATAACTCTCAATTGCTTTCTCAAGTTTATTCATTTTTACTAAAACAATTCCACGGTTATACCAGCCGCTAGAACTATATGGTTCAATTTCCAAATATTTATCATAAGATTGGAGTGCTTCCACAAACTCAAAAAGATTTTCAAGGCAATAGCCTATCTCATAATAGGCTTCGCCAAATTCAGGGTCAATTTCAATTGCTTGCTTCAAAAACTTTAATGCTTCGTTAAAATCATCATGACGCTCATATAACAATCCAAGGCTAAAGCATGCATCCTCATTATTTGGGTCAATCTCTAAAACAGATTTTAAGGATTCTTTTGCCTGATCGACTAAGCCTAAATTTTCTTCAGCCGAAGCTTTATCAATCAATACTTCCGCATCTCCGGGATTTAGAGATAATGCTTTTTCAAAACAATTCACAGCTTCTTCATACTTGAAAGAATAGTTTAGCAATATTCCTTTTTTAAGCCAGTATTCGGCATTATAGGGAAATGTTACCGACAAAATATTGACAAAGTACAAGCCATCCGCATACTTTTCATTCTCAATGCAAAGCTGTACGGTATCTTCAATTATTTCAGTGTTATTGTAGATGCCATTATTTTCTATAATAGATTTACATCTGCCGATTTCTTCTTCAATATTTTTCGTTTGCTCGAAGAAACCTTCTTCATTGCTAAAGTCAGAATCAAAATAGGACATTAATTCTCCAAAGGGTCATTTTTTTCGAATGAATCTAAAATTATATACGCATAAAATCAAGCAAAACATTTGAATGGAAGTAACACAAATTTTTATAACTTGATTCTTATCAATTTATAATTATTCATGGGAAAAATTTATTTGAAATTTTTATCATTGCAATTAGTTTTTTAAAATCGCAGTAACTTTTTCAGCTGCGTCTTTAAGAGTAGAAGCTACTTCAAAGTTAAGACCAGATTCGCTAAGCAAAACACCGGCTTCTTCTGCGTTAGTACCTTCCAACCGGACAACAATGGGAATCGTTACATTAATCTCCTTAGTTGCATCAATTACTCCTTGGGCAACTCTATCGCATCTTACAATTCCGCCAAAAATATTTATTAGAATAGCTTTAACATTTGGGTCAGAAAGAATAATCTTAAAACCGTTAGCAACAGTAATTTTATTTGCACCGCCGCCTACATCTAAAAAGTTAGCAGGCTCACCGCCGGCTAATTTAATAATATCCATCGTAGCCATTGCAAGTCCAGCCCCATTTACCATACAACCAACGTTTCCATCAAGCTTTATATAATTAAGGCTATATTTTGAAGCTTCAATTTCGAGGGGATCTTCTTCATTGAGGTCGCGATAATCGGCAATATCCGGATGTCTGTAAAGTGCATTGTCGTCAAAATTCATTTTTGCATCAAGAGCTATTACATCACCTTCCTTTGTAAGAACCAACGGATTGATCTCTGCAAGAGAGCAATCGCTGGCAATGTATACTTCATATAACCCGAGTAAGAATTTTACAGCATTTCTATGTTGAAGTCCGCTTAATCCTAATGCGTAAGCTAAATTTCTTGCTTGAAATTGTTGAAGTCCAAGGTCCGGTTCAATAGTTTCTTTAATAATTTTTTCAGGTGATTCAGCGGCAACTTTTTCGATTTCTACTCCGCCTTCAGTTGACACCATAATTACGTTTTTGGATATTGCCCGGTCAAGAGTAATACCGACATAAAACTCCCTTTCGATATTTACACCTTGTTCGATCAATAATCTTTTTACTATTTTGCCTTCAGGACCGGTTTGATGTGTAATTAAATTCATGCCCAAAATTTCATTTGATAATGAACGTACTTCATCTATGCTTTTTGCAACCTTTACTCCTCCTCCTTTTCCTCTTCCACCGGCATGTATCTGCGCTTTAACTACCCAAAGATTACCTCCTAAATAGTTTTGTGCGATATCGACGGCTTCTTCCGGTGTAAATGCTACTTTCCCATTTGGTACTGCTACCTTGAACTTTCTAAGAATTTCTTTCGCCTGATACTCATGAATCTTCATTATTCTTCCTTAAGTTTTTGAGATTAAAATTATTTTGGGAATAATTATTAAAATCCCCGCAGAAACTTAAGGCTTTTGGGTTTTAGAATCAATTTAAAGAACTAGCGCTATTTTTTGAAGCAAGCATTTTTTGTTATAATTTAATTGCATTTATAAATTCCTGAAGGTATTTTCGCACAAAATTTTTTGGAGCATTATAATGGCAATCTTAAGAGCTTGCAAAACTATTCCTGAATTGTTTTTATTTCTTACTGATAGATTCGGCAATATTCCGGATAAATTTGTTATTCAAAGAAAGGTAGATAATAAGTTTGCAGGGATTAATTATAAAGAATTTCGAAATCAAACCGAAAATTTGGCTTACGGCTTGCTTGCGCTCGGCATTAAAAAAAATGATAAGGTTGCTATTATTGCTGAAAACCGCCCGGAATGGGTATATTCGGATATGGCAATTTTAAGCATCGGCGCCGTCGATGTTCCCCTTTATCCTTCCTTAACTGCTGACTCAATTGAATTTATTTTGAATAATTCGGAATCGAAGGCAATCATAGTCTCAAATAAATTTCAATTAAATAAAATTCTAAAGGTCAAGGACAATTGCCGCAATGTAAAATTTATAATCCTAATGAATGAAAAAGATAACATTCCTGATCATAAGCAGATTCACACATTTAATGATATTCAGGAAATGGGTGTAATATTCAAAGTTAATAATCCAAATCTGCTTGAAAAATCTATCAGCAGCGTAAATGAAAATGATTTATGCACAATAATTTATACTTCCGGCACTACGGGCGAACCCAAAGGTGTTATGCTGTCTCACAAAAATATATTGTCAAACGTAAATTCTGCCCTCATTACTTATCCTATTACCGAACAAGATATTTTCCTTTCTTTTCTCCCCCTCTGTCATATTTTCGAAAGAATGGCCGGGTATTATACAGCTTTTGCATCCGGCTGTACGGTTGTTTACGCAGAAAGCATTGAGTCCGTTGCGCAAAACTTATTGGAAGTAAAACCGACTATTATGACAACTGTTCCGCGGCTGTTTGAAAGAATATATTCCAAGATAATTAAGAATGTTGACAGCCAGCCACAGTCAAAACAGAAAATATTCTATTGGGCAATCGAAGTAGGTAAAGAATATGCTACCGCAAAAAGAAATGGTAATGCATCCCTTACTTTATCGGTTAAAAATAAACTTGCGCATAAACTAGTCTTCCAAAAACTAATTGATAAAATGGGGGGCAGAATGAGATTCTTCATCTCGGGGGGCGCTCCTCTTTCACGCGATCTCGGAGAATTCTTTGAAGCCCTAGGTGTCATGATCCTAGAAGGTTATGGGTTGACTGAATCGGCTCCAGTAATTGCTGCTAATAAGGTGGATGATTTCAAGTTCGGAACAGTTGGAAAAGTTTTCCCCGGAGTTGAGATAAAAATTGCCGGGGACGGCGAAATCCTTGCGCGCGGTCCCAATATCATGCAAGGCTACTTTAAAAACCGGAAAGAAACCGAAGAAACAATTAAGGATGGCTGGCTTCACACCGGTGATATAGGCGTTTTTGACGCTGATGGTTTTTTAATGATAACCGATAGGAAAAAACATCTCTTCAAAACATCTACCGGGAAATATATTGCCCCCACTCCGATTGAAAATATGTTTCTTGCGAGCAAATATATTGATCAGTTCGTCCTTGTCGGCGATAAAAGGATGTTCTTAAGCGCTTTGATTGTACCTGACTTTGAATCTCTTAAGGAGTATGCCGATTCAAACAATATTCCTTACACAAATATGGAAGAGCTGGTCAAGCGTAAAGAAATCTACGATTTAATCGACAAAGACATGTCAAAGATTCAAAAAAAATTAGCTAATTTTGAACGCGTAAGAAAATTTACTTTGCTCGAAAGACCCTTTGCACTTGAAGAAGGTGAAATTACTCCGAGTTTAAAGATTCGCCGCAAAATTGTTGAAGAAAGATACCGTCACTTAATTGATGAGATGTATGGCAATTGATTTTTTCAAAAATGCTTCGATATTACTCTAAAAATATTTTTGTCCATCAGCTGTCATCAATTTAACACTGATATTAGATTCAAGAAAAATATTATCAGCGAAAAGGAAATTTTTATGTTTCAATATCAAAAAGACAATGTATACTTTGCTCAAGTAACCGGCTTGATGGAAGAATTATGCGAAAAGGAATTAATAGAAATAGGGGCTAAGAATACCAAGGTCACTTACCGGGGAGTCTCTTTTGAATCTGATCTCACAACTCTGTATAAAATAAATTATACATCGAGACTAATTTCCCGGGTGCTTGCTCCGTTAGCCACTTTCCCTTGTCATACTACTGACGCTCTTATCAAAATGGCGCAAAAAATTCCGTGGGAAGAAATATTTTCTGTTGACCAAACTTTTGCTATTTCTGCTTCGGTTTCCAAAAGCAAAATCACTAATTCTTTATATGCCTCTCTTTGTTTAAAGGATGGGATAGCCGATTATTTTAGGGACAAATTTGGCAAACGACCTAACGTTGAAAAGGACAATCCCGATGTAAGATTCAACCTTCACATCGATAAAGATACCGCAGTAGTCAGCCTCGATACATCCGGTGAATCACTGCATAAAAGAGGCTACAGACTGCTAGCCGGCGAAGCTCCCATGCAGGAAACACTTGCCGCAGCCTTGATACGTATTAGCAACTGGAATGGCGAAAGTCAATTATTAGATTGCATGTGCGGCTCGGGGACGATTCTCTGTGAAGCGCTTATGCACTACAGCAAAATCCCCGCTCAATATATGCGCAAAAAGTTTGGTTTTGTCAATATGCCCGGATTTGATAAAAATATTTGGGAGAGCATTAAAGGAGAATATGATAAACAAATTATTCCACTTCCAAAGGGGATAATATTAGGAAGCGATAGAAATCCGGAAGCTATAAAAGTCGCAAAAGAAAATTTATCCCGACTTCCTTTTTTCGGTTCCGTTGAAATTTCATGTAAGCCTTTTCAGCAAATAAAGGAATTTGAAAATGGAATTTTGATTACCAATCCCCCTTACGGAATGCGGCTCGGAAAGTTTGAAGAAGTCCAGTCACTCTACAAAGAACTAGGAGATTTTCTAAAAACAAAATGCACCGGAACAACTGCTTTTATTTATACGGGCGAACCTACATTAAGAAAATCCATCGGACTTAGAACCAGCAGAAGAATCCCTCTTACAAACGGAAAGCTTGATGGCGTGCTACTCCAGATAGACAGCTACGAAGGAAGTAAGAAGAAAAAATACCGCACTGAAGAAGGCACAGAATAAAAGAACTTCACAAACATTACAAAGGGACTATTAAATATGAAACGTGTTGACATGGTAATAAAATCATTTATCATTTTACTAATTTTTTTTATACTGAATAATTTTGCTTTTGCACAAAGCACTCTTACAGGAAAAATAACCGACATAAAAAACGATATCGCATTAAAAGGAGCGTCTGTTTATGTACCGGACTTAAAAATCGGGGCAATATCAAGAACTAACGGTACCTACCAGCTCAAGGATATTCCTGACGGAACATATCTTCTTGAAGTAAGTTATCTCGGATATCTTTCCCAGTCGAAACAAATAACTATAAATAAAAATATGACCGTTAATTTTGCATTAGAGCAATCAAGTATTGAGATGCAGGAAGTAGTTGTAACAGGCGTTCCATCGGCTACTCAACAACAAACAAATCCAGTTCCGGTTAGCGCAGTCGGGCAGAATAGTTTTTTAGAAACCACATCCAACAATATAATTGATGCTCTCAAAAACTCGCCCGGCGTATCAGAAATAACCGAGGGACCTGCTATTTCAAAACCGATTATCAGAGGATTAGGTTATAACCGTGTTGTGGTTGTTAATGATGGTATAAGACAGGAGGGACAGCAGTTTGGTGATGAGTTTGGAATTGAAGTCGATCCTTATTCCATTTACAAAGTTGAAATAATGCGTGGCCCGGCAAGCTTAAGCTATGGTTCCGATGCAATGGCGGGGGTTATAAATATGCTCCCCTTCCCTACTCTTCCCGAGGGTGAAATAAAAGGGAACATCATTACTAATTATCAAACTAATAACGGACTTTACGCCGGTTCAGCTTACATTGCAGGTAATAACAATAACATAACCTGGAATGCCCGATATACTTATATGAATTCACATGCTTATCAAAATAAATATGACGGATATGTTTTCAATTCCGGGTATGGTGAAAATAATTTTAGAGGAAGTATCGGGATCAATCGCAGTTGGGGATACTCCCGACTTATATTAAGCAGCTTTGATTTAAAACTTGGAATTGTTGAAGGGGGCAGAGACAGCGCTACAGGACAATTTACAAGACATATATTAGTTTCTGATGGTTCAGACAGCGCAGCAATTGCCTCTAATTCCGATTTAACAACTTATTCCCACGACATGATTATTCATCAACATGTCCGTCATTACAAAATTGTTTTGGATAACAGTATAGCATTTGGAGACGGACGATTAGGAGTAAGGTTAGGATTTCAACAAAATAATCGCCAGGAGGCAAACGATGTTACAATCGGGAATATTTATAATATCTATTATTTTTTAAACACCTTTAATTATGATATTCGCTACATTTTCCCCGAAAAAAATAAACTTGAATTTTCTTTTGGTGCAAATGGAATGCAGCAGGACTCTCAAAATAAAGGTTTATTATTCTTAGTACCTGAATATCAATTATTTGACTTCGGAGTTTTTGCGATCGGGAAAAAAACTTTTGATAAATTATCAATAGCAGGAGGGTTGCGTTTTGATAATCGATCACTTCAAGGAGATGATCTTTATTTAGATAGCAGCGGAGTTAGGTTAAATGGTCCGGCACCGGATGCAGTGCACCGATTCACCGCATATAAATCAAATTTTCCCGGGATTTCCGGAAGCATCGGAACTGCTTATGATTTTTCAAAGACAGTTTACGGAAAGATAAACCTTTCACGCGGATTCCGCGCACCGAATATTGCCGAAAGCGGGAGCAACGGAATTCATGATGGAACTCCTTTTTATGAAATAGGAGATCCTAATCTAAGACCGGAAACAAGCTTGCAGTTGGATGTAACTATTGGATTTAATTCAAGCGATGTCACTTCCGAATTAACTGTATTTGATAACAACATCGACAACTATATTTTCCCAGTAAAGCTGGCGAGTGTTTTCGGCGGTGATTCGATAAGCACCGATGTAATGGCTAAAATGAGCGGACCGACGTTTAAGTATATTTCAGGCAATGCTGTAATTTCGGGAGCAGAGTTTACATTGAATATTCATCCGGAAGAAGTTCAATGGTTTCATTTCAATAATTCATTTTCGATGTTAAGCGCAATTCAAAAAGATCAGCCGGATTCGACAAAATATTTACCTTACACTCCTCCTTTCAAGTTAGTGTCAGGTGTGGAATTTAATGCGAAAACTCTCTGTGGAGTCTTTAGAAATGTCTATTTTCGTTTGGATTTAGAACACTATTTCAAACAGGATAAAATTTACTATAAATTCGGCAATGAAACTGTTACGCCTGCTTATACACTATTAAACGCCGGCATTGGAGCTGATGTAATTTCAAATGGACAAACTCTCTTTTCGGTATACATATACGGAAGTAATCTTTTAGATGAAGCATATCAAAGCAATATGAGCCGGTTGAAATACGGAGACACCAATAATGTTACGGGGAGAGTCGGAGTTTTTGAAATGGGAAGAAATATAAGTTTCAAAATAGCTGTACCTCTTGATTTCGGAAAGAGCTAAATAAATTAAGCGCCATAACGTAAATAGAAAATTGATTTTGCAGGTTTAGCAAACTTATCGGTAGAATCTTTCAATTAAATTTACAGCGCAGATTTTTTGAATGATAAATCTGCGCTGTAAAAGGAATCCTTAAAGCAATTAATTCTTTTTCATAATTTCCATAATTTCGTTGTGGATTAGACCGTTGGTGGCGAGAAATTTTTCGGAATAAATATCGATTTGATTACCATTAAAGTCTGTGACTAGACCGCCGGCTTCCTCAGCGATTAATTTTCCGGCACAAACATCCCAAGGATGAAGCTGTACCTCCCAAAAGCCGTCAAATACTCCTCTCGCAAGATAGCAAAAATCAATCGCTGCAGATCCAAGTCGTCTTACTCCTCTTGCAACAGTTGTTAATGCGACAAACTTACCGAGTGCATTTTCGGGGTTCTCTGCAATATTATATGGAAAACCGGTTACAAGAACACTTCGGCTTAATTTGTCATTTTTACTGACAGATATTTTTTCTGAATTAGCAAAAGCACCGCTTCCCAACTCCGCTGAGTATGTAATATCATTCATCACATCGTAAACGACTCCGGCAATGGTTTTACCGTTTTTCTGCACACCAATAGAAACTGAAAAAATCGGCAACCCGTGAGCAAAATTTGTAGTTCCATCAATGGGATCAATAACCCATAAAAATTCAGACTCTTTATTAAAACTGCCTCCTTCTTCAGCAAGTATACCATGGGAAGGAAATTTTTTCTTAACAAAACCAGTGATAAGTTTTTCGGAGGCTTTATCAACTTCAGTAACTAAGTTTGATTCGTTGGTTTTAAATTCAATTTTAAAATTTGTGCCGAACGCATTTCTAATTAAACTGCCAGCTTCTTTAGAAATAAATTTTATATCTTCAATCATATTATCCTTTTTTTTGATTACAAATATAGAAAATAAGTTAAACTCATTTCACCCAAATCAGAATTAATTACTCAGCTTAAGCAGGATTTCCCTTTAGAGTAATGGAATGTTGGAATAATGGGAAAAATAATCTATTCCATCACTCCATTTTTCCAATATTCCAAAGGATTTGTAACATCAGTTAATTTGTCATGTTGCGCTAATCTTAGAAAATTGGAGTAATGGAGTAATGGAATTGAGCGGGATTTTCAATTATTCAAATATCCCATCATTTAGGAGATTGTTTCTGTGTAAGGTGACTTAAGTATGAGATTTTGAATTTTAAGAATACTGATTGAAGTATTCATTACCTTGATAGCCCGGCTCATTTTTGGTATATTTTGCGAGTAAATTTGTAATTGAACCTAAGGAGAAGTATTTGGAAAAAATTAATGAAATAGAAATTAATACCAAACATGATAATTCAATAGTAGACACTATACCGGCAGTGCTTCCTATTTTACCGCTGCGTGATGTTGTTATCTTTCCATACATGATATACCCCGTTCTTGTCGGGCGCGAACAATCAATTAGAGCCGCCAATTATGCCTCTGATAATACAAAATATATTTTTCTTTCAACTCAAAAGAAGTCAAATGTTGAGGACCCAAAAAAGGAAGATATTTATCAGGACGGAACGATTGCCAAGATAGTACAAATCTTAAAACTGCCGAACGGCTTAATGAAAATATTAGTTGACGGTTTACTTCAAGGAAGGATTATTAACTTCACGGAAAATAAAGAATTTTTTGAAGCAAGAATTGAAGTGATTATCCCCGAAGTAGTAAACGATCATGAGATGCATGCAATGATTCGTCAGGTGTCTCAGTTATTTAAGGATTATGTTAAGATTAGCCGGAACATTCCAAACGAAGCAATTTCAGCCTTTGATAACATAGAAGAACCGGATAGAAAATTGTTTTACGTAGCGGCGAATATAAATCAGTCAATTGAAGTGAAGCAGACAATCCTTCAGAAGTTGGAATTGAAAGAACAGTTCCTTGAAGTTATTAAGATATTAAATTCCGAAATCGACATTCTTAAAATTGAAAAAGAAATTGACAATAAAGTTCAGGAAAACATTGCAAAAACGCAGCGCAAATTTATTATTCAAGAGCAGATAAAAATTTTGCAGGATGAGTTAGGCGAAGAAGAGGACGGCTCACCGGAGTTTATGAAAATCCGGGATCAAATTAAAAAAGCAAAGATGCCAAAGGAGGCAGAAGAGAAAGCACTTGAGGAGTTATCCAAGCTTAAGAAAACGCCGCCGATGTCGCCGGAATCTACTGTAATTAGAAATTATTTAGATTGGCTAATTGATGTTCCATGGTCAAAAACCACAAAAGATGATTTAAAGATAAATCATGTAAGGAAAATTTTAGACGAAGATCATTTCGGATTAGAAAAGCCAAAAGAAAGAATTATAGAAAACATAGCAGTTCTAAACTTAGTAAAAAAAATGCGCGGACAAATTCTTTGTTTTGTCGGACCTCCGGGAGTGGGAAAAACTTCGTTAGGAAAGTCAATTGCACACGCAATAGGGAGGAATTTCGTTCGAATAAGTTTGGGCGGAGTCCGGGATGAGGCTGAGATAAGAGGTCATAGAAGAACATACATCGGGTCAATGCCGGGTAAGATTATCCAATCGATGAAAAAGGCAGGGACAATAAACCCTGTTATTTTAATGGATGAGATCGATAAAATGAGTATGGATTTTAGAGGTGATCCATCAGCAGCTTTGCTTGAAGTTTTAGATCCAGAACAAAATCATACATTCAACGATCATTACATTGAAGTTGATTACGACCTTTCCCAGGTGATGTTTATTACAACAGCCAATGTCAGGTATAACATTCCTCTTCCCCTGCAGGATAGAATGGAAATTATAGAACTGCCCGGCTATCTTGAATACGATAAGATGGAAATAGCAAAACGACATATAATTCCGAAGCAACTTGAGAATCATGGTTTAGCAAATAGAGATGTGAAGATCACCGATGGAGCAATCAAAAAAATTATTACAGAATATACACGCGAAGCAGGGGTAAGAAATCTTGAAAGAGAATTAGCTTCCGTCTGCAGGAAAACAGCGCGGGATATTGTACTGCGGGAAGCATCAAACGGACATTCGAAGACAAAATATAAGTATGTCGTCGATGAACAGAAAGTAGAAGAGTATTTAAAGACACCAAGATTTAGACAACACAAGCATAACAAGGAAAATCAAGTCGGCAGTGTTACCGGTTTGGCGTGGACAAGTGTTGGCGGAGAAATTTTATCAGTCGATGTTGCAATAATGAACGGCGCCGAGAAATTACTTCTTACAGGTCAACTCGGCGATGTAATGAAAGAATCCGCACAGGCAGCATTAAGTTACATACGTTCAAAAGCAAAGGATTTTGGATTGAATCCGGATTTCTTTAAGGGTAAAGAAATCCATATTCATCTTCCCGAAGGAGCTATTCCGAAGGACGGACCATCAGCAGGGATTACAATGGCAATGGCTATTTTATCAGCGGTAAGCGGTCGTCCTGCATCAAACAAGATTGCAATGACCGGAGAGATAACGTTACGCGGGAATATTCTGGCAATCGGCGGGCTTAACGAAAAATTGTTAGCGGCTAAAAGAAACGGAATTACCACAATCCTCATCCCGAAAGACAATGAGATTGATTTGAAAGAAATTTTAGAACCAGTAAAAGAAGGATTAAAAATAATTCCTCTTGAAAAAATTGACGAAGCAATCCCCTATCTTTTTAAAGATTGGAAATTGGGACCGAACGCAACAGACAGGAAAAACAAGACAAAAAGAAAATAATTTGGCAGATAGTCTACTCGTCAATAAAAATTTATCAACGGAAGAAAGATATATTCTTTTGTTGGATCAGCTAAAAAGTTTATTGCACAAGGATGAAAATTTAATTTCAAACCTTGCAAATGCTTCAGCAGCAATAAAGCAGACATTTGAAAAAGTAAGCTGGGTTGGATTTTATCTTTTTGACGGTATAAAGTTATATCTTGGACCTTTCCAGGGAAAAGTAGCATGTACAACAATTGCAACCGGCAAAGGAGTTTGCGGCTCTGCCGCAAAAGAGAAAAGGACTTTTATTGTTCCCGATGTAAATAAATTTCCAGGGCATATATTTTGCGATGCCGATTCAAAATCAGAAGTTGTCGTCCCAATTATAAAAGGACAAAAACTAATGGGAGTACTTGATCTTGACAGTGCATCTTTTAATTCCTTTGACGAAACGGATAAAAAATACTTGGAAAAATTTTGTAATTTCCTTTCGTCCGAAATATTTTAGTCAAACTTGAAATTATAGGTTATTAATGGCATACATCGTTACAGCAAGGAAATGGCGACCTCAGAGATTCAGCGATGTGGTTGGTCAAGAGCATATAACAACGACATTGAAAAATGCAATTAAGAACAATCGTATCGCACATGCATACATATTTACAGGTCCACGCGGAGTTGGGAAAACGACAACTGCACGTATCCTTGCTAAATCATTAAACTGTCTTAATCCAATTGACAATGAACCATGCAATGAATGTGATATGTGCAAATCAATTCAGACAAATCAATCATTGGATATAATTGAAATTGACGGGGCATCAAACAGAGGTATTGATGAAATCCGCACACTTCGTGATTCTGTGAAATATGCGCCGACAAATGGGAAATATAAGGTTTATATTATTGACGAAGTTCACATGCTTACAAGAGAGTCTTTCAATGCATTTCTTAAAACCCTGGAAGAACCGCCGTCTTATATAATATTTATTTTTGCAACAACCGATATTCACAAAGTTCCTCTTACTATAATTTCAAGATGCCAGCGTTTTGATTTTAGAAGAATTCAACTTGATACGATTAAAGATCAACTTAAAAAAATTGCCGATACCGACAAGATAAAAATAGACGACAAAACTTTAACAATAATTGCAAAGAAATCTGACGGTGCTTTGCGAGATGCTGAAAGTTTTTTTGATCAGGTTGTTTCGTTTTGCGGTAATAGCGTTGACTCCGAAACTGTTTCTAAAATGTTAAATCTTGTAGATGATGAAGTTTATTTTATTCTTTCAGATGCCGTATTGCAAAAAAACTTCAAAGCTGTTTTTGAGGTAACCAACATTATTTATGAGCATGGTTGGAACTTCATTGATTTTATGGAAGGGTTGATGGAGCATTTTAGAAATATTATGACGATAATATTAAGCAATAGCACCGACCTTGTAGAGACTGCAGATTTATATAAGTCAAGATATTTAGAATACCGGAATAAATTTTCGGAAGGCGATATTCTTCGCCTACTAAATTTTTTAAATAAAATGCAGCAAGAATTGCGCTACACCCAAAATCAAAAATTAAAAATTGAAATTTCTTTGAGTCAATTAATCGGACTTGAGAAATCATCAACCATTACAGAATTGATTTCATTGGTAGATGATATAAAAAAAAACTCTAATTTGAATTTTGAAACTGATCAACCTGAAAAAACTGGAATCTTTTCTACCAAAGAAACTTTTAAATCCACAAATTCTACTCTTCAAAATAAACCGGAAGTTATTTTACAAGAACCAACTATCATTTCATTAAAAGATATAACACTTCAAGAAAACAAGTCTGAGAAAGGTTTTAACTTTACTTCCATAATTGAGGGATGGAGCGATTTTGTCGCTTCAGTTAGTTCTGAAAAGGGATTGATATTCGGACCGTTCATTCAAGATATAAAGTTGCTTAGTTTGGAAGGAAACCGGTTATTCATTTTCAGCGACAATCCGGACGGGGACAAAATTTTATCTAACCATGAAGAATACTTCCAAAAGAAGACAAATGAATTCTTCGGAAAAAAATTGAAACTTGAGCTTAAGAAAAACGACAATTCCGCATTCGGAGCTGCAAATTCGATTGCAAAAAGAAAGAATAATGAAAAAAAATCCATTAATCCGGCAAATGATCCAATAATAGATTCCATAGTAAATATTCTTGGCGGAGAAGAGATTCAATAAACAAGCCGATTCATAAATAAAATTAATAAGTCCGCTCTAATATGGTTATTCCGATGGAAGTGGGAAATCATAAATCTTTGAATATTGAATATATTCGCACTTTCAGAGTATTTCGGTTTTTTAAACTAAACTCATTAATTTGATATGAAATTTTGAAACTTTGAGGTTAATTCATTATTTTTGTTCCTTATGACCAAAAGTTTTATCATCGCAATTGATGGCCCTGCCAGCTCCGGGAAAAGTACGTCTGCAATGCTCGTAGCGCAAAAGCTTGGATATTTGTACATTGACACAGGCGCAATGTACCGGGCAATAACACTTTTGGCAATTGAAAACAAAGTTCTTAATAATTCTGATGAAGTAATTGCTTTAGCAAATGCGTCCAAAATTGATCTAGTTTATACTGCGGGGACAACAAAAGTATTTCTTAACGAAAGAGATGTTACCGAAGATATTCGATCAAAGGAAGTAAATAAATTCGTTAGCCCTATCAGTAAAATTAGCGGGGTGAGAGAAGCACTGGTAAAAAAGCAAAGGATACTTGCCCAAAACAACAGCGGTATTGTAATGGAAGGAAGAGATATCGGAAGTGTGGTTTTCCCTGATGCAGATGTAAAAATATTTTTAACCGCCTCAATTGAACAGAGAACCGTACGAAGAGTAAAAGAATACGATTCAAAAGGAATTAAAGTTTCAATAGAAGAAATAAAATCAAACCTTGAAAGCAGAGACAAGATTGATTCTTCGCGAGAAAATAGCCCGTTGATTAAAGCGCCGGATGCGTTCGAAGTTGATACTTCTAAAGTCACAATAGAACAACAAGTTGAAATAATTTTAGAAAAAGTCCGACAAACAGCCGGGAAAAAGAATAATGTTTAAGAGTTAATATTATAGATTTTTTAGCCATCGTAATTAAAATATGTTAAATTAATTTTCTGTTAAATTGTTTTCAAGATGGCGAAAGCAAAATTAACAGATGTAATTTCCGTTTAGGAGGATTAATGTCAGAAACCTCAAATGATGCAAAAAAATATTCAGCAACCATAAATGACTTTGAAAAGGCAAAGAAAAACTTCAATGATGAAGAATATTCCCAGGAAGAATTCTTAACATTAGCGAAGCTTTATACTGAGTCTTTCAAAGACGTAAAAGAAGGTGAATTAGTAAGAGGGAGAATTGTTCGTATCCAGGGTGATAATGTAATTTTGGATGTCGGATTCAAGTCTGAAGGCTCAATACCTAAAAACGAGTTTCACGAATCTGAAGAAATAAAAATAGGCAAAGAAGTTGAAGTTGTTCTGGAGAGCGTAGAAGACCAGGAAGGTAATCTCGTTTTAAGTAAAATAAGAGCCGATTTTTTAAGGATCTGGGATAAAGTAGTTAGGGCTCACGAAACAGGAGAAATAATTCAAGGAAAAATTCTTAAAAGAATTAAAGGCGGCATGGTAGTAGACTTAATGGGAATGGAAGCATTTCTTCCGGGATCGCAAATTGACATCCGTCCTATCCGAGACTTTGATGCATTCGTTGGTCAAACGATGGATTTTAAGGTTGTAAAAGTAAATATTCCGACAGAAAATGTTGTTGTGTCGCATAAAGTTTTGGTTGAAGAAGAAATTGCCGATCAGCGTTTCGCTATATTAAACAGCCTTGAAAAAGGTCAGATACTTGAAGGGACGGTAAAAGCTATTACAGATTTCGGAGTATTCGTTGACCTTGGCGGAGTTGATGGTTTAATTCACATTACAGATCTAAGTTGGGGAAGAATTAATCATCCAAATGAAGTAGTTAAACTTGACCAAACGATTAAAATTGTAGTGACAGATTTTGACGAAGAGAAAAAGAGAATTTCATTAAGTCTTAAAAAATTATTACCTCATCCATGGGAAGATATTGAGAGCAAATATAAAATTGGCGACAAAGTTTCCGGTCGCGTTGTATCTCTTACAGACTATGGGGCATTTATTGAGATTGAAAAAGGAATTGAAGGTTTGATTCACAATTCAGAAATGAGCTGGACACAGCACATCAAACATCCTTCTCAAGTTGTTGCAATGGGACAAGTTCTTGAAGCCGTTATTTTAAGTCTCGATAAAGATGAGAAGAAAATTTCACTTGGCATCAAACAAATGGAACCAGATCCATGGGAAACATTAATGCTGAAATATCCGGTTGGATCAAGACATTCAGGTATAGCCCGCAACCTAACAAACTTTGGCGTGTTTGTAGAGCTTGAACCAGGCGTAGACGGTTTAGTTCATATTTCTGATCTTTCGTGGACAAAGAAAATTCGTCATCCCGGTGAAGTTGTGAAGAAAGGCGAAAAGCTTGAAGTATTAGTCCTTGGTGTAGACGTTGACCAAAGGAAAATTTCTTTGGGACACAAGCAAGTTGAAGACAATCCGTGGGCTAATTTTGAAAAACTTTTTTCAGTCGGAACGATTACCCAGGGTAAAGTCGTAAGAATTATTGAAAAAGGTTTAATTGCCGAATTGCCTCAAGATGTTGATGGTTTTGTTCCCGTAACTCAATTAGCTACAAGCAAGATCAAAAACATTGCGAACCACTTCCCTATTGATGACATGATTCCTCTGAAAGTCATAGAGTTTGATAAGGAAAATAAAAAGATCGTATTAAGCGCAATAGCTGCTTTAAAAGATAAATCTGAAGAAGATATAAGAGCTTATTTAGATAAGCATAAATTTGATCGCGTTGGGATCCAGGAAATTCAAAATGCTGATACCGGTTCAATAGACACGGCTGATTTTCCGATTTTCGAAGTTCCTGATGAAGGTCACTCATCTTCACATAATAAAAATAATTAACACTTATCGGCGAAGTAAAATTAGAGCGGGAAAAATATTCCCGCTCTTTGATTTTTAAAATAGATATGCATAACAAAATCGCATTACAAACCTTAGGATGTAAACTTAATTTTTCCGAGACCTCTACGATAGGAAATCAATTTGAAAATTTTGGTTTTGAGGTAGTAGATTTTAAGGAAAAAGCAGATGTTTATCTTTTCAATACGTGTTCAGTTACAGAGAACGCAGAACGGGAATGCAGGCAACTTGTACGCAGAGCGCTTCGTCAAAATCCAGAAGCATTTATAATTGTTACAGGTTGTTATGCACAGCTTCGGCCGGAAGAAATTGCCAAAATTGATGGTGTTGATGTAGTTCTCGGAAGTAAAGAAAAACTGAACCTATTTTCGCTTATAAATGATTTTGGGAAAAAAGACTTAGCATGCATTTTTGTTTCCCCCTTACAAGATCTAAATGAATTTGGGAAAGCTCAATCAACTGACGCCGATGATAGGACCAGGGCTTATTTTAAGATTCAGGATGGATGTGATTATAAATGTACATTCTGCACAATTCCATTAGCTCGCGGTAAAAGTAGAAGCATGAAACCGGAAGAATTGATTTCTGAATTCAAACATTTAGTTAAATCAGGGTATAAAGAAATTATCCTTACCGGCGTGAATGTGGGTGATTACGGAACTGCTTACCAAACAAACTTATACACCCTTCTTCTTAAATTGATTGAAGTACCCGGAGATTTTAGGATTAGAATTAGCTCAATTGAGCCAAACTTACTATCGGATGAAATAATCAACCTTACATCGCAAAGTAATAAAATGTGCAAACATTTTCACATACCGCTCCAAAGCGGTAGTTCAAAGATTTTAAAATTAATGCAGCGGCGATACAAAGTATCATATTATCAAAGTTTAATCGAGAAAATCAATAATAAAATTATCGATATAGGAATCGGAGTAGATATAATCACCGGTTTTCCGGGAGAAACTGAAAATGATTTTTTAGAAACCTATAATTTTCTTCGCGATTTACCAGTTTCATATTTACATGTTTTCACTTACTCGGAGCGCCCGGATACTAAAGCAATCACGATGGATGGCGAAGTGAATGTCTTTGAAAGGAAGCGAAGAACAAATATGCTTAGAATATTAAGTGAAAAAAAGAAGCAAGAGTTTTATGGAAAGATGATCGGAAAGGAATTAGAAATTTTATTCGAAGCAGAAAATGACCACGGCACAATAAAAGGCTTTTCTTCCAACTATGTTCGTGTTTCCCATAAATTTGCTACTTCATTGGTAAATGAGATTTCAAGAGTAGAAATTACAAACGTAAAAAATGGTAATTTATGCGAAGGAAAAATAAAAGGCATACAAAAATCAATTGAATTAATTGCTTGTTAATCATAAAATTGAGATTAAAAACATGAAAAAAATTCTTTTATTCGTTTTACTGTTTTCAGCAAATTATTTTCCACAAGCACTTACTTCTACAAAGCAATTACTTTTAGAAAATTCAATCATAAAAAATCAGCCGGATAGAGTACCTCGGCAAATATCATTTATCAGCTCCACCTACGGTAAAAAGAATGCCGGACTTGCAATTTTACTATCGGCAATTTTACCAGGGATGGGAGAACTTTACGCAGATTCTTATTCCAGCGGAAAATATTTTACCGTAGCTGACGGCGCACTGTGGGGAATTTATTTCGGTATGAACACATACGGCAGTTGGCTTCAAGACCGGTATAAAGCATATGCAGTTACAACAGGAGGAGTAAATGCGCAGGGTAAAGGTGATTCTTACTATGCAACAATCGGGGATTATTCCAACATTGACCAATACAATAACACGCAGGTTTTATCCGGAACTTTCAATCAAATGTACGGAGCACAATATTACTGGAATTGGCAAACAGACAACCAGCGAAAGACATACCGTAACATGTGGTATTCCAGCGAGCAAGCAAAAAACAATTTAAGATTTGTAGTGGGAGCATTAATATTAAACCGGATTGCAAGTGCAATTAATGCAGCCCGATTGGTTGCTTTGTTCAATAAAAGACAAGCGGATGAAACAAGCTGGAATTTCTCGGTTGATTTTGGTAATCCGACAGGGTTATCTTCAAATCTTAATTTCAATTTTCAAACAAGCTTTTAAATGAGAATTTTAATAGTAGAGGACGAAAAAAAAGTAGCTTCCTTCATAAAAAAAGGAATGGAGGAAGAATATTTTACCGCTGACATTGCATTAGACGGCAAAGAAGGCTTAAAGATGGCAACTTCAGAAGATTACGATGCAATAATAATGGATATAATGCTTCCGTTCATTGACGGTATTTCTCTTCTGAAAGAAATCAGGAAGAGAGAGATTATAACGCCGGTTTTGATGCTAACCGTAAAAGACAGCTTAAAAGATAAAGTAGAAGGATTGGACGCGGGTGCGGACGATTATCTTACAAAGCCTTTTGCATTTGAAGAATTAGTAGCAAGAATAAGAGCTTTATTAAGAAGACATGAATCATCGAAAACTCCGACACTTCATGTTGGTGAGTTAGTTCTTGATTTGCAATCGCATAAAGTTTTAAGAGGCGAGCAGGAAATTCTTTTAACTCCGAAAGAATATGCTATTTTAGAATATCTGATGAGAAATTCAAACAAAGTAGTTTCAAGGACAAAATTGATTGAACATGTGTACGAATACCATTTTGATCCTGAAACAAATATTATAGATGTTTATATTAATAAAGTTCGCGCTAAAGTTGATAACAATTTTGATAAACCGCTAATTCATACTATACGAGGGATTGGATACATAATAAAAGATGAATAATTATTTATCGTACAGCTATGAATAAGCTAAGACTTTTCGTTTCTTCTACAAGATTTAAGGCTACTATCTGGTACTCATCATTATTTTTAATTTTGGAAATTTTGTTGGGGGCATTGATCTATCTTTACCTATATAATACACTTTTAGATAACCTTGACCTTGGTCTGAAAAACCAAGCCAAAGCAATATTGCACCATGTTGTCGAGAAACATAAGGATATAGATAACTTCGTACCGGATTCAGTTTATGCAAGTCCCGAAGACCTAATTTGGGATGTTATTTACAATGAAGTTGCGCTCAATCAAAGAAACAACTACATTCAGATTAACGCTAAAGACAAGATAGTATTTAAGTCGGCAAATCTTCAGGATGATACACTTTCCTTCCCTTTGAAAAATGCGCCGGTGAATTTATTTAATTTTACCGACACAACTTTATCTCAAAAGCCAATCAGGTGTGTTAAGCTAAATGAGGGGCAATATAAGATATTTGTTGCCTTTCCGATTCATCAGATTATTCAAACGTTGACAAGTCTGGTGCATATATTTGAGCTGTTAGCTCCTATATTTATTATAATCTCAATAATCGGCGGCGGTATAATTTCAGCCAAATCACTTTCAAGAATTGAAAAGACAGAGGAGATTACCGCACTTAATCTTGACGAAAAAATTATCGGGGAAAAATATAGCGATGAATACGGCAGGCTTGTCAAGAAGATGAATGAAATGATCAGCAGAATTAAAACTTCAATCGATTACATGAACCAATTTTCAATTTCGGCTGCTCATGAATTGAAGACACCTCTTACAATATTGCGCGGTGAAACAGAAATTGCGTTAAAATCCCGCAAGACACCTGAAGAGTATATTGAAGTCTTGAAAAGTAATTATGAAGAGACCATAAGACTGACAAAAATTATCGACAATCTTTTCTTCATATCAAAAATCGATCATTCTTTAATTGATATAAATAAATCCCCGGTACATATTGACGATTTCCTAAAAAACGTTACCGAGAGTTTAAAGATTTTAGGAATTGAAAAGGGAATCACCTTAACAGTCATTCCCTCTTCAAATTCCTTAGTAGAAATTGATAAAGAATTAATGACGCAAGCTTTTTCAAACTTGATTGATAATGCAATCAAATACGGCGAAGAAAATAGCGAGATAATTATTAAGAGTGAAGCATACGACAGCGATAAGATTAAATTGAGTGTAATTAATAAAGGAGAAGGTATTCCCATAGAATCGCTGCCAAAAATATTCAATCGTTTCTACCGGGTGGAATCGTCGAGAAATAGAAGCACCGGCGGTGTCGGTTTGGGTCTTTCAGTTGTAAAAGCAATAGTAACCTGGCATGGCGCGGAAATTATTGCAAAATCGGAAGCAAACAAAACTACCGAATTTTCAATTATTATAGGGAAAAGCCAACACAATAAATTTCCGGAATCTCAAGCCGTATAAAAGACTTATTTTTCTCCGAATAATTTCTCCCAACTTTCAGTCGAAAGGCTTGTATTCGCCTTCTCATCCTCTTCTTTCTTACTTGAAAGAGAATTTAACATAGCGGAAAATTCATTACTGGATAATACCTGACATCCATTAACGCGGGCAAAGTTTTTAACTTCCAAGTCCGATGATACAACAATAATATTTCTCGGATTTTTAGAAGAATCAATCTGACGTTTGATCTTTGCATCTGCTTTTTCGTTCATGCTATAAACAATTTTTATATTGGAAAGCTTCACAGGTATACTCTCATAACCATCAAAGTGGAGTGTAACATTGACCTTCCTTCCATAAAAGAAATCATCTATCATAAAGGCAAGCTTATCTCTTGTTGCTTGATTATCATGATTACTAAGTAATTTTTTGAAAGACTTAATTTTATAGATTAAATTATTCCCATCGATAATATAATTTTTCATAAAAGGAGTTCGTGTTTTTATTGTTAATTTACTTTCCGTTATAAAATTGATCTCTCTTTGTAAGTTTCAAATCTTGAAGCTGGGGAGCTTTGACTCTAATTTCAAAATAATAACCTGAATAAATTCCAATTGGATTCCAAGTAAAATTCATTTCCCAACAATGCAGATCTCTTGAAATTTTGATTTGAGGTGCAGCAAATTGATGAGCTTCAAAGTCGTAACTTCCGGCGAAAGAAAGCTTCCAATTCGGAGTCAGATTGAAATCAAGACTTGCACTCATGTTAGAAATTTTTGTGGGGTTATATGGATCAACCTTTGAGTAAGTGAAGTTATAACTTATATATAAATTCCACGGGATGGTGAAATCAGCTTTCTTTTCAGAGTAAATTCCCTGGTAAACAGTTTTATCCGATTGTTCTAAAGTATAAGCACTTTCGGCGGAACTATTTTTTTCTTTAGAAGAAGCCGATTTAAATTTTTCTCCGGAGAGACTAGTCGATACAGAAAAATTAAAACTTGTTAGTCTTAATAAACCTTTCCCTTCATCAACCAAAAATTTATTTATTCTGCTAATACCGGGCGCATAGTCATACATAGAGAAATTTGATGACCCTGAAAAATTAAGATAATCTCCGACTTGAGTTCTATAGCTTAAACTTAAGTCTGAAAATTTTAAGCTATCTGCTGCAAAGTTGTAACTCATGTTAGCTGAAAGATTGAGAAGTTGAATCTTATTTTCCTTTGAAGTCGTGTCCGTTGGGTCTGCTTTAGTTTTCATTTCAAAAATATTTCCTACAGAAAAGGAAATATTTTGCTGCTCGCCGGAAGGCGGACCACCGTAAATTTCTCTTTGAAATTTATCGTATGAAATTATCTGCCCATTTGCATTTTTATAAGTGCCGTAATAATTCCACATCGGTTTAGAATAATCAGGCTGAAAGTTATAAGAAATAGACGGGATTACGGTTTGCCTAATAGCGCTAATTCCGAGCATATCCGGTTGAAAAATACCATAAAACCTTGTTGAGGCAGAAAGCCCCAGGTTAAAGGTTCTTACAAAATTAATTTGCTTAACATCGTTTGTAATAATAGAATCACCTCCTGTAGAAGCAACGCCGGCATAATTTTCTTGAATACGTTTATTGTACCAATCTTCCTGATAATTTATGTTGGGGGTCAAGCTAATATAGCCAATCTTTGGTGAAGCGCTAATACTTAAGTTATGCTGGATACCTCCTCTACTACTCAAATCGCCGTTCACTTTATTTCTATCGTTTTGAAATTGTCCGCTGTAATTAAAGCCGATTAGCTCGTACCAATTTTGGTCAATATGAAACCCGTTTCGTTTGAAAGGATAAATTTGAGGAACTGTAAATCTAATACTTGGTAAAATTTCGTTAATATTTCCTGTCTGCAAATCCTGAACACGGTTATAATTGAGGTATAGGCTATTGCCTGATTCATCCCACGTTTTTGATAAAGTTACATTAGAAACAATTTGGTTCTGTAATTGTTGATTTAAATCTCCAACATTTGTTTTCAGATAATTATTCGAAGTAAACTGAAGATTTGCAACAAGTCTAAGCGTAGGAGTAAAAGTCTGGTTATGATTCCATGCAATATTCCAATCAATTTCCTTATTATTTCCAGGATCAGTTGACTCACCCGATTTAAGAAATGAATATCCTCCGGAAAGACTTCCGCTGTATTCATAGCGTTTTGCATATCTAAAACGGCTATCGAACTTGTAACTTCCTCTCGTATAATAATCGCCGGATAAATTAAGGTCGGCATAATCATTTATAGCCCAAAAATATCCGAAGCGTGAGAAATAATACCCGTAAGTTTGGCTACTACCAAAAGCAGGTACAATAATTCCGGAGCGTCTTCCGGATTCAATCGGGAAAACCGCAAACGGGACCGGTAATGGGAATGGGACGCCGCCAAAAAAAAGCCAAATCCATTTGGCAACAATTTCTTTTTTCTGTATAACTTTCATCTCCGAAGAGTAGAAATAGTAATCGGGCGGATTAGCATCACAAGTTGTATAAATACCATCTTTAATAAAATAAGTGTTCTTGTCTACTTTATTAATTTTTTCACCGGTATAAAATGAGTTTTCCATCTTTGTAGAAGCACTCGAAATAAAGCCTCGTGCTGTTTTGAAATTATACCTCATACTTTCGCCATTATAGACCTCGCCGGACTGCGAGAGAATGGGAGTATCTCTAAGCTTGTTGGGAAGAGAATCACTTGGAATGCCGTAAGCGTCTACATTGCTAGTAACGAAGTTGACAAATATTTTTGCGCTTTTCAAATCCGTATCTTTATACTTCAAGTTACCGTTACCGTATAAATCCATTTTTTTTTGATTAACGAAAAAGAAAAGAGAATCAGAAGCGCTGGAATAAATTACAGAATCTACATCGAAACCTTTTTTCTTCAACGTATCTTTTGCGGCAAGCGAGTCTTTAACAGAAGTAGTTACTGAATCTTTATAGAAAACAATTACAGAATTACCGGCAAAGGAAAAACCTCCCCAATAAAAGAATAGATATAAAATGATTATGAAGGAAAATTTCATAAAGAAATATTTTCATTTATGCTAAATTTCATTGACGCATCATTTATAAAATGCCAATGCAGATGCACCTTTAATACCGGCATCATTTTTTAATTTTGCAGGAAGCACTTTAATTCTTTTGCGGAGCGGCTTAAGAACTCTTGCCGAAATAGTTTCCTTAACCGAATTGAAAAGAGGAGTTCCGAACCCTCCGATCCCACCACCGATAATAAAAGTTCCATTATCCAAGCAATTACCAACTGATGCCAAGGCAGTGCCTAAATACTTTCCGAGACTTTGGACAACCCCCTTTGCATATTCGTCTCCTTGTTCAAGTGCAGTTTGAATTATTATCGGCGTAAGTAAATTCAAATCATTATTAATGAGCTGCCAAATTTTAGAAGACTGATTGTTTTCAAGTTCCGTTTGAACCCGTTTGACTATATAACTATTTCCGAGATAAGTTTCAACGCAGCCAAAGGAGCCGCATTTACATTGGGGTCCGTTTATGTCGATAGAAATATGTCCAATTTCGCCGGCAGCTCCGAACTCACCACAGAAAAGTTTTCGATTATAAATAATTCCGCCGCCAACACCCGTTCCTAAAGTAACCATTACAAAAGATTCGTAAGACTTTCCGGCTCCAAAAATCATTTCGCCAATAGCCGCAGCGTTAGCATCATTTTCAACTTTAACATCAATCTTAAATTCCTTTTGAATAATCTTTCCAAGATTTACCTTTCCCCAGCCCGGGAGGTTCGGAGGATCTTCAACGGTACCTTTTTTTGTTGAAACGGTCCCCGGCGATCCGATACCTATTCCGTGAATGCGAAGTTCATTTTTGTTTAAGACTTCGTCAATGCTTTTTTTTATTTGCTGAATAACCTTTTCAGGTCCTCCCTGTGCTTTTGTTTCGACAGAAACTTTCTTAATGATTTTTCCGTTTTGAGAGACAATTCCAACCTTCACATTTGTGCCGCCGAGATCAACCCCTATTGCATATTTTTCTTGTTTTGACATACATGTTTTCCTAAAAAATAATTCTGAGCAAATGAGTGAATATTAGTTTGAGAAACTTAAGTTTACAATTTTCAATTGTTGCGGATAAGTAATATCACCAATTATGGTGGATACAGTAGGCTGCGCATAAAGAACAAGTTTAGAAGACGTTCCTTTATTTCCGCTAATAGCCAGCGCCAGATTTACAAGTAACTCATAATCTTTATCAGCAAAGAATTTAAAGAGATCAAGGCGGACTTGAATCGGGATAACAGTGACTTCTCCAGTGCCGGGAACTGTTATAGGGCTTTCAATATTTCCGGAAATTGTTTGCTTATCATCGATATATAAACTCCATGGAAAAGACTTTATAGTAGCATCGGTTCTTGTATAGCCGCCTTTACCGTCGTTTGGATTTTTCGCTTCAACATTTAAGGTAAAAGTAACAGGAAAGCTTCGTTGAGCTATTGCCGCAGTTAACTTCAATACTTCTATCGGGTTGAAATCCCTAAGTGAAGTTTTCCCTTCAAGGCTAACACCGTTTACCATAAACCGGTCCACGTTTCCAAGCCTAAATTGAAGTCTGGAAATATTCACAATAGTCTTATAAATACTGCAGTGTATATTACTGACAGCTAAAATCGCAACAAATAAAACTACAAATGATTTTTTCATTTTATATATTCTTTGGGTTCATCGATCTTTTGTAATATAATTTCTGCGACTTTTAATGCACGCAGCCCATCTTCGCCTGAAACAACCGGCTTTTGCTTCGCTAAAATAGAGTTAACAAATAATTCAAGCTCATACTTGAGAGCATTAATTTCTCTTATTTCCGGCTGTTCGTAAATAATTCTTTTCTTTTTTTCGCCAACACCTATTTCTCCGAATGAAATTGATGATGTGTCGACTTTCTCTTCCACCGGGGTAAGGCGAAAAACTTCCGAGACGCCCGTAATAAAGTCGAGAGATAGATAATTATCTCTTTGGAATATTCTCATCTTTCTCATTTTCTTTTGCGAAATACGGCTTGCCGTAACATTTGCTACAGCTCCATTTTCGAATTGTATCCTGGCGTTTGCAATATCGATAGTATCGGATACGACTGCAACTCCGCTCGCATCAATATTTTTGACTTCACTATTTACCAGACTCAAAATTATATCGATATCATGAATCATTAAATCCAAAACAACGGCAACATCAGTACCGCGCGGATTAAACTGTGCAAGCCTGTCCGTTTGAATAAACATTGGCTGTATAATATATTTTTCAAGAGAAATTAAAGCAGGGTTAAATCGCTCAATATGCCCCACTTGTAAGTTCAAATTTTTATCGTTCGATAATTTTACAATCTCTTCGGCTTCTAAAATTGTTGCAGTAATCGGCTTTTCCACAAAAACATGGCGATTCTTTTGGAGTGACTGTTTGACAAGCTCATAATGAGCCCTGGTTGTAGCTGCTACCGATACGGCATTAACCGAATTTAAGAGTTCTTCAATATTCTCAAAAACCGGAACACCAAACTCTTTTCCGACAGATTTTGCTTGTTCAATATTTGCGTCATAAATACCTGCAAGCTCGCAGTTTGAAATTTCACTAAACATTTTTGTATGTAGTTTTCCAAGATGCCCAGTGCCTATAACACCTATTTTTAGCTTTTCCATATTATTTGCTCATTAGTTGATTAAAACCTATTATTCTATCATACCCGCCATAATTCGGATCATTATAATATAAAAACACAAAATATTGATTTGTGGTTTCCCAGCTATTTCCTTCGAGATAAGTCCAGTCAAGATTTTCAACACTCCCGTTATAGCTATCGCCAACGACATATTGATAATCATAAACGCCTCTCTTTAAGGGAATAGTAATAGAATAAAGGCCTGAATTATTTTGCATTTTAAATTCCGGGGAAACTTTCCACGAGTTAAAAGCTCCGGTTAAGAAAATATCTTTTGAAATATCATTCGGGGGTCGAATAGTAAAAGTTACATTTAGATAATTTGCATAGTTATCTGCAAAGTCAGTAAGAATGGAGCTGCCGTCTAAATCTTCCTGCCCCTGCTGAAAAAATCTTGAATAATCTATTCCATCTAGATGAGCAGGGACATTTTGAGAAATATATTTATTGGTATTTCTTAAATCTACTTCACGATACTCATTCACGGGAAGAATATTGCGTGCCACAAAAGAAAATTTGCGATTACCGTCCCAATAAAATTGCCGGGAGTTAGTATTATCAGTTCTACTGATAATATCAGGATAATCAATTTTACGGTTTTCAATAATTTCAACATGTTCAACATTCTGCGGATAGAACTCGTTTGTCAGGTTGAAATTTGTTGTGATATTAAAAACTTTAGCAAGATCGGCAGGAAAATATATTTTATTTTCCAATTGTTCATTTTTTAAGCTATCAGACAAAGCGACTTTGGGGTAGACAACAAAAAATTTTCCATGAGCACAGACAATTGAAGTATCAAATGCATCGGTGATATAAAACTGCCACTTTCCGGAAAACGGAAAATCGATGTATCCTTTGCTATCCGGAAAACTTTCAATAAAATGATACTGAGCATCTTTCACAGTAAACGGAAGCCGGTAAAAGTATAGATTGCGCAAAATATTTTTATTTTGATTGGCGAGAAAGATATTTTGATAGGGATTCCAATTTTTATCGCAAAATCTAAACACAATACTAAGATTTGGATTTGACTGTGAATTCACATCAAACTCAATAGTTAATTTTTGAGGTGAGCTATTATCAGTCAAAATAACCGGGAAGGAAGTTACATCATTATTCGCATACACTTTCATGCTTTTTATTTCCAAACTTTGCGAAAAAGCTTGAGAGAAAAATAATGCTGCTAACAAAATATATTTTTGATAAATCTTCACAAATAGTTTGACTTATAAATTGAAAATTTCGACACATTTAATTGAAGAATATGGGATAAATATTTTCACCAATATATTTTCTCTCTCGGCTTCCAGCATCAATCCATCATCGTAAGCACCGGCTAACTTGCCTGTCTTAAATACAATTTCGTAAATAGTCGTATCCGATTTTGTATCCAATGTAAGTCCGTAATTTTCATGCATTGTAATGTTTAGAGTTTGCCCGATATAATTTTCCCATTCCAATTTCATTTTGAAGCCTCACAAATTTTATTTAGATATTGTTCAAAGTTATTTAAGTCGCTACAATGATAATACTCATTCAGAAATTGCCTCGCCAAAATTTTATCACCGGAGTGCATATAATTTATATAACCCGAAGCAAGCGCAGATTTAACCTTTGAAGCAGATTCGCAATCCGCGTGTTTGGATTCGTAATAATTGTCAAGGTAGTCTATGATATCATTATTTTCGTTTATAAATATTTTATAGACATCATCATTGACGGAAAAAAGCCCACCGCTTTCATATTTCCAGCAATTTACCGGAAGGAAAATATTATCAGAATCAGTATTTAGCGAATCAATAGCCGGGTTTCCGGAAACAATAATCATACCTCCTGCTTCGCTTGATTTAATTTCATAAGGTTCAATAAGTCCCGAGAAAACTGAATCGGCAAGTGTAAGAGAGTCCAACGTGTTGAAAACATAAAGAGTATAGAAAGTACTACTGTCTTTTTCATAAGAATCGCTAATTAAAAACTCAGGTACACCATCGCCGTCAAGATCAAGCGCGAAGTCTTTTGGGTTATGAAATTCTTTTTGATAAAATATTTGTTTATTTGAATTAAAAGCAGTGAGTTCATTTTTGACAATTTTTAAAGAGAAAGAGTCAAATGAAAAAGTTTTATCCTGGCAAAAGTTATTTGGAATTGCAAGACAGATAATAATAATCGACAAAATAACCGGCATAAATTTAGTCAAGTCCCATTCAAAAAAGATATTGCAATATAGTTGATTCTAAATAATTTATCAGCAGATATTTAAATAAATATTTGGTTAAACGGACGGCTGTTCATGAGTGAGGCAATGAATTGTGCCAAGCCCCCAGACTAAATCAACTGAATGAATTCCAATCACTTGGCGGTCCGGGAAAACCTCTGATAAAATCCCCAAAGCTTCCCTGTCGTTCGGGTCATTAAACGTCGGAACTAATACGGCAGCATTCGAGATATAAAAATTAGCATAACTTGCAGGTAATCTTTGACCTCTAAAAATAACCGGTTGCGGCATGGGAAGTTCAATAAAATTTAATTTTGAACCATTCCCCAAATTCATACTCTGAAGGCGCTCTTTATTTTCCTGAAGGTTTTTATAATTTTCATCGGAAGATTTTTTTTCTTGAACAATCACTACCGTATTTTTGTTAACGAATCTGCAAAGGTCGTCCACATGTCCGTGAGTATCGTCACCGGCAATACCTTTAGCAAGCCAAAGAACTTTTTTAATACCCAGATATTTCTTAAAGACATATTCATAATCGGTTTTACCAAAAGAAGGATTACGCACCTGAATTTTTGGATCGAGTAAACATTCTTCAGTCGTAATCAAAGTACCGGCGCCGTTAACATCAATACTTCCTCCTTCAAGAACGACTTGCCTGTTATTGTAAAGCGGAATATTTTTTTCAATTCCGAATTTTTTCGAAATAAATGAAGGGAACTGTTCATCTTTTTCATAGTCGGAATATTTTGCCCATGCATTAAACTTAAAATTAATAAGAGCCAAATTAGATTTATTCTTTACAAATGCGGGAGAAGAATCTCTCATCCAACCTCTATTAGTCGGGAAAATAAGAAACTCAATGCTGCTTAGATTTACGCCGGTAGATTTTAGAACATTTAATGCTTTTGCTTTATGCACGACGGATTCGACAACAATTCTAACCTTTTCACCTGCGGAAATTCTTTTGACAATTTCTCCATAGACCCAAGGGACCGGCATCATTTTTCCTGGCCAATCATTTTTATTATGAGGCCAGCCAATCCATGTAGCCTCGTGCTGTTCCCATTCTGCAGGAAGGCGATATTTTAAAGAAGAATTTGTAAAATGGTTCTCAATCATAATTAGTCTATATCCAAAAATCTTTCCGAAATTTTATCATACACATCAGTCCTTCTATCGCGGAAAAAAGGCCAATTTTGCCGTACATATTCAATTCGTGAAAGGTCGACATCGGCAAAAATAATTTCTTCCTTACCGGCTGAAGCCTGAGCAATTATAATACCCTGTGGGTCTGCAATAAAAGAAGAACCCCAAAATTCAATACCGTCAGACTCCTCATTTAATTTTTCCAAACCGACACGATTGACAGCCGCCACGTATATACCGTTAGCTACTGCATGTCCCTTTTGAATTGTCTGCCATGATTCAAACTGAGCCTTGCCATGTTCCAATTTTTCATGCGGATGCCAGCCGATTGCGGTGGGATAGAACAAAATACTTGCACCCATCATTGCAGTTATACGCGCAGCTTCAGGGAACCATTGATCCCAGCAAATCAACGTTCCAATTTTTCCGGCAGAGGTTTCAAAAGCTTTGAATCCTAAATCACCGGGAGTAAAATAAAATTTTTCATAGAAGGCAGGGTCATCGGGTATGTGCATTTTTCGATAAAGACCGATGATCTCGCCGGTATTATCAATAACAACCAGGCTGTTGTGATAGATACCCGGAGCACGTTTTTCAAATAGCGGAACCACAATGACAACTTTTCGTTTTCTTGCTATTTCGCCAATAGCCTTTGTAGTTTTTCCGGGAATACTCTCAGCTAAATTAAAAAATTTTATATCTTCCTTCTGACAGAAATATTGAGAACTGAAAAGTTCCGGCAGGCAAATCACTTCCCCGCCTTCATCTGCTGCCTTCTCGATCCAGGAAATAGCTTTGGATAAATTATGATCCGTATCTTCAGACATTGCCATTTGAATTAAAGCTACTTTAAATTTAGTCGATTCATTTTTTTGTGTCATAGATTTATCTCATTTATTTCATATTAGTACAAATTATTTACCCTTCTTAAAGAATCTGGGTTAAAATTAGCATGAAAACCGATAAATCGGTTAAGAGGAAATGATTTTTTATTTGTTAACCCACGAATGAATCCGTTGGCTGCTTTAAATTTATGATTTTCATACAACCTCTATATGAAGAGAAATTTAATTTGCTTTTGTGGGAATTATATTTCCGTTTACATCATAATTCCTAATACTTTGACGTTTGCCGCCGATATAATATTCTTCCTTCATTAATTTTCCGTTTCCATAATAATATCTTACGTAACCATCCAACTTACCCTCCCAATAATTTTCGACCCTTTCTAATGCACCGTAACGGGAATATATTGTTTTCTTACCTACGATATTTCCGTTTGAATAATTTGCATCCGACTGAATTGTACCGTTATCATAAAAAGTTTTGTATTCTCCGTCTATTATGCCCCATTTAGTATAATACTCGGATTCCATTGCGCCATTAGGAAAGTAGGTAATTACAATTCCATTTTGCCGGTTAGTATCGAAATTTTCTTCCAATTTTATGGCGCCGTTCTTATAATAATGTCGAACAATTCCCTGCTTAATGCCCCTGACATAATCAGCGGAAGATTTGATTATTCCGTTTTCATAAAATGAATAAGAGTTTCCCCAAAGAGTATCGTTTTTATAACGCCACTCATCTTTCAAAAAACCAGAATCATAATAGTCGCTTGAAACGCCATTTCGCTTACCGTTTTTATAAAAATATTTCTCTTTAAGCGAGCCATTAGGATAATAATTTATAACATTATTCTCCGTTGATTGAAGCTTCCCCATAATATCATATTTAACGCGGTGAATCAATTGACCGTTCACATAGTCATCCTTGACGCGCAGATTGCTTGCCAGGTCGTACATTTTCACCTCGCCTTCAAGCTTATCATCTTTATAATTTGCGGTAAGAGAAACAACGCCGTTATCAAAGTATAAAATAGTCGACCCTTCACGCAGTCCGTTAACATAATTTCTTTCGACTTCCACTTTGCCGTTTTTGAAATATGTTTTGCAAATACCGTTAAGCTCATTGTTAGCGTAACTCCAGTCGCCTTCAAGCTCGCCGGTTTTATAATAAGTATGAGTAATGCCTACCAGCTTTCCCCGGATATAATTTTGCACAGCCCAAAGTTCGCCGGTTTCGTAATACCATTTTGATGTTCCCTCTTTAATTCCATTCTGATAATTCCATTCAATGCTTAAGAGTCCATTCTCAAAATACCAATATTGTTTTCCTTCTTCCTTACCGTCTACGAAATCCCATTTTTTCCACAGATGTCCATCAGGAAAATATTCCGTGTATAATCCGTTCAATTTCCCATTAACATATTCGCCTTGAGTTTTCATAGTACCATCGGGGAAATAAGTTTTTTTTATTCCGTCAGCCGATGAGTTTTGCGCATGCACATATTGAAGGCAAAAAAAGAAGAGCAAAAATAAAATATATTTATACATCAGTTAATAATAAAGCAAATGGTTGTTAAAATATTTTCCAAAAATCTTCTTGCAAAGTTAAGACATATTTTACTTTCATGAAATTAGTTATAAAAAAGCCATAAATAATGTCCTTCATGGATTAATTCCACGCTTCTTTTACTCGCCTGTCATATCGAGTTATTGAAAAAGGTATTGCCTTTATTTATTAAATGAATGACCTTGCATAAATAATTGTAACTAACATGCAGTTTGACAGTTACTCGTATGATGTTTAAATACTCGCTATCGAGTTTTATTCCAAAGGTTGTCATTTATAAATTGGCGCACTTATGTAATATCTGAAGCCCGCTTAGTAGCATATTTTTCTCTTATCATCTTTTTTATAATGCACCGAAGATTGATTCGTTGCATGAACAATTGATGAAACTTACCGGCGGTAAGGATCCTTCACAGATTATAGGATTAACTGATAAAAGCTTTCTTTTGCAGATTGCTGAAACGGGAGTTGATTTTATCCGATGGAAAACAGAAAAGCACTTTACCAGTTGGCTATGCTTAGCACCAACAAAACATGAATCCAGAAAGAGTAACAAAAAACGAAAGAAAAAAGGGAACACTAAAGCCGGACAAATCTTTCGAGAGACGGCATTATCAGTAGCTAATAGTAATTACTCTGCTTTAGGGGGCCTTTATCGAAGAATTAAAGCAAAGAAAGGTCATCGTGTAGCCATAAAAGCCACTGCAAGAAAAATTGCTGTGTTGTACTATAATGTTATGACTAAAGGAATCGATTATGTAGAACAGGGACTTATTCAATATCAACAGAAATTCAAAGAACAGCAAATTAAAAGACTACAAAAACAAGCTAAATACCTTGGACTGCAATTGATCACGCCTGAGATATAGTAGTGGTCATTAGTAGGAGTTCCGCACACGGGATAAATCATCGACTAAGATATCCCACGCTCAATTCGTGTACTTGAACTATTCGTGGGATTTCTCACCGGCTAAAGCCGGATTCGAAATGACAACTATTTATGTGTTCATGAGATTTCTACGAAGTTGAAGAATTTTTGCTGTTTCAAATAATATTTTGAAATTATATCGACTGATTTTCTTTGCCCTTCCCAGGCTAATTTTTTCTTTGCTCCCCCAATTGAAACCCAACGAAATTCATTATGCTCGTGACTGATTTTGACTGCGGCTTTTGAATCAACTAAGGCTGCAAATACGGGAATTATTGTAACGGAATCGTTCGATGAATCATAAAATGAATTGACGTTAGGTGCAGCCCAAAATTTAACCGGGGTTAGACCTGTTTCTTCTTTCATCTCTCTTAATGCAGCGGAATATGCTTTTTCTTCCTTTTTAATCTTCCCTGAAACCATCTGCCACAAGCCGGGATAAATTTCTTTTGCTGCTCTTTTTAATATGAGAAACTGAAGCCGCTTTCCTTTTTCTCTAAAGATATGAACTTCAACAAGACTAGAAACTATTTTCATTACATCACCCTATAAATAATTTAAAAATATGCTCTTACTTCCGCCCTTGCAGTGTGAACTATTTTTTCATTGCCTAAAGCTCTGCCGTCATAGCTGATTGTAGATTGAAGATTAGCCGCAAGACGGTAATCAAAGTTAAACTGCCAATAATAATTTTTTCCTATTACATTTCCCGATGTTAATTCAAAGGGAATAAAATTAGTGGTGATATTTGCTCGAAGTTCATCACGTTTAAATTCAATTCTCAATCTACCGGTATTTGCAAAGGACAAATTAAGCCGCAAAGTTTGAGAATTTAAATTAATAATAGTCGGTGTAGAAGGAAAATTATCCTGACTTCTACCAACTTTAATAACAAAACCTACTTCCACATTTCTTTCGGGTCGATATGAGAAATCCGAAGTAATATTATTTCCCGAGATTTGTTGTTGAAGATTTGAGATTACGGGAGCGCCGACGTTATTAGTTTGATTTATAATATCCGTTTGATTGCTAATTTCTTTTACCATTTTGAAATTTATTCTTAAACTTTGTTCTCTGGTATAAACCCGTTCGGAGCCGCCACTATATTGGTTTAAACTCTTTGTCTGCGCATATCTTAGTCTGAATGATAAATCCCTGTCGTTCTCAAAAATAAATAAATCCTGTTGAATGAAATTCGAACCTTGAATAGTTGTAGCTTCTTGTTGGAAGTCCGAAAAGTGAAGCAAATATATTTTCTTATAATCGGGTTCAGTGCTGTTTTCTTCAACACGCCATGATGTTTCGGATGAGAAAGGTTTTAGTATTTCTTCAAGCAATGAGCCTTTGTCAAAAATATCACCATAGACAACCTTCCAACGCGAGCTTGTTTTAAGATCGATAACCGGATAAAGCTGAGTTGTAGGTACTGTTATAAGGACATAGTTAGCGTTATATAACGACGGTTGAAATTCATTTTCATCTGCTATACCGTTATGGTTCAAGTCGCCAAGATAAATATAATTTCCGGTGCCGATAGGAACCTGAACAAAGACCTTTTGAAGCTTTGCCGATTTTTGAGTAGAGACTTCATAATAAAAATCTCCCGACAAAGGGTTCCAGAAATTGAATTTAGATTGGGAGCGAACTAAAATAGTCTGGCTATTCAAGTATCCGATTTTCTTAAATGCATCCGAATAAGTTTTATTGTTAATTGTAAAATTTAATGTTGAACTAAACTTTCTGCTTCCGTTATAATTTAATTCAACGGATTGTGCCGATGAAGTTGCCATGTTGGTCATTATACCGGATAAAGGAGAATAATCGTCTCTTAACGAATATTTAGCAGTCAAGTGAAGTCCGTAAAAATCTACCAATTCAAGAAAGGGATCTATTTCATAATATTTTAGACTTGTTGAAAGTAATGAATCAGCGCCGCCTTGTTTATCATTTTTATTCTCAGATAGAAATCCGATTCCCGGTTTAAGTTTCCATATATTATAGAACGCCTCCCCTTGCTGTCTAAACCAATAGCTTTTGAAACTTAAATTTTCCGAAGAAACATAATCTAAGTTATAATTAAAACCGAAATTCTTGTTGTCGCTAAATTTAATTGTGTTGTTATAGCGGGTCGACTTAAAGTCGCTGCCTTGTGTAAGCAATCCGTATGATGAGTTTATACTCAACTCGGTGATTGGCTTCAAGGTTAAATTTAACTCGCGAAGCTGCTGGTTTTGTGGTATCGTTGTTGAATCTATATTATAGTCACGGTTAAATTCAACCGGATTTATTCTGTCGGGTGAGGTATATTTATCCTGGATAAATCTGTCGTGATATGAAATCCCTATTTCGCCTAAAGAAACTTTTCCGATTTCAACCTTTTGCGGGTCAACAGTAAAGAGAATATTTGTAGCATAGCCAAAGTTGCTATTATCTGCCGACGAAAATCTATTTCGATTATAAAGACTGCCCGCATATTCAACGTTAAGATTTACACCTTTTGACGGTTGATAATCAAAAGCCAAATTAGCGTTCTGTTTTAATTCCGGCAAAGGAAGAAATATTACAGGAGCATAATTCCCCTGGTGTATTCCGGCAAATTTATAATCTCCAATACTTATATTAACATAATCTCCTCGCTGTTCTCCGACGTAGCTAAAAACAACATTGTAAACCGCATATACCCCGCCGGGGTTGTAAACATAATATGAATAGGCAGCTCCGTTGATAAGAGTATCAACACGTGAATAGGTTCCGTGAAGATTTCCAAGTGAATCCGGCACCGCTAATGAGATACCTGTTTTAGTTGCCTTTGAGGGATCATTCCCGGCAGCGGCAATTAGCGCTTTATCCGAATCTGATAATACAATATCTACCGGGGCATCCTGATTATCACCTTCACGAATGTATTGAAATTTAATTCCGAGCTTATCATTAAGTAATTTTGATTCAACACCGGCTCCGAAGAAGGTACGCTGATACTTTTGATCGGAATACTCAAAATCAATTGAAATTCTGCTTGCAGAAGTAATTAGCCTATTTGGGGTAAATGTTATTTGGGCGTTTGCATAATCAATTATGTAATCGTTCCTTTCGCCCCTTTTCATTTCTATTCCGTCGATATATACTTTTTCAGAGCCTGCAATAATAATTATGTTCCTTTCGTTATTTTCTCCGGTTAAAATGTATGGACCTTGAACTCCGTCAGCACCATTAAAGCTATTAGTGGTATATTTTCCTTTGGCGCTGGCAATTGCAATGTAAACTTTTTGCTCTCCATAATTAAATTCGCCGAGTAATCCTTGCAGTTTTCTATCGATAGGACCGAACACGCCAATTTTTTTTTGAAGAGTATAATCTCCGAAAGTAGCCGTGGCGTTTGGATGTTTAATCTGGATAAAAACATTATCAAGCTGGTCGAGAGTAGCCGTATTGCCTTCCGGTTGAATAGGAGTATTTTGATCAGTAAGTGCAGCGACAATTTCAATCTCTTTAGAGAGTCTTCCGGATAATTGAAGGCGCAATCCGCTATTGAGCGATAAATCCTGATTCGTACCAACCGTAAAGCCTCTCACAATTGTTCCGCTTTTTTGAATACCGCTGCCAAATATAGTCTCGGCATTCAATGGAGTGCTTTCATTATTTGATACTCCGACTGTGTCCCCCAGTTTTTCATCAAACTTATATGCCAAAATTCTATTCTTATATTCTTTTTGAAGTGCGAGATTTACAGTTTCATAAGTCACTATTAAAGTGTCAAACGCAGAATATGGAAGACTATCTGAGAGCACAAAGGAAGATGTTGAGTAAGAGAAGCTGTAATCTTTAGAAGGTAATACCTTTCCCTTTAATTTTATTATCTCAGAAAAAGGGACAATTACAGGTTGGGAAAGATGATATTCATTGCCAAAATTGATCCGGATTGAATCAGTGACGATTGAATTGTAAAATTTTTGCTGAGCAACTAATAATTGCGCGGCATTTAGGCTAAAGATTGCGAGAATAAATAATAAGTTAAATTTCAAAAAATGAATTTAATTTTGTGATTTTCAAATCTAAATTTACATCATTCCTTTATCAAGTCTAATGGTTTTACATTACAAAATGATTCGACATATTTCGTCCAAAAGCAATTGGAAAACCGATGAATCGGTTCGAAGGCAGGCTTTTCATATTTTTTCCCACGAATGAATTCGTGGGCTGCTTTTTTTCCCTTTAATTGATTTACTTCCGAGTATTCATCCAAACCAAAGTACTAGCCCTCACTCTAAATCTTTCCCAAAGGGAGAGGGGAAAATTATGAGTGTTGTTTTGGAATCACTTAGTGCTGATATATAGAATTTTAGGTTGACGATATCTGATTTTGGATGATACCTTTGATAAATCTCACGCTTTTGCCTTTAATTGGTTATTGAAAATGATTTATATTTGTAATTGATTTTTTTGTTGGGGGAATCAAGTTCAAGTTTATGTACATAAATATACTATAGGAAAAAATATAAAATGGATTTTAAAATACTACCGACTTCAGATTTCAAAAAATCTTCTTTGGATGAGACATATAAATTTTTAGGAACAACCGAGAGCGGGCTTAGTAGTTCAGAGGTTCAAAACCGGCTTACTACATTTGGACGTAATGCAATTGAGGGGAAAAAGAAGAATCCCGTGCTTGAATTTATTAGCCGCTTCTGGGGACCAATGCCGTGGCTATTAGAATTGGCAATGGCGCTTTCATTTTTCCTCGATCATGAAGTTGAAGGGATAATAATTTTCGCGCTTCTTGTAATCAATGCAATAATTGGCTTTATGCATTCACGCGGCTCGCAAAAGG
>JAKBMG010000101.1 GCA_021831685.1 Bacteroidota bacterium
TGAGATTTTTTCCTTTAATATTTACATTAGCCTTATTTATCAGTGCGCTTCGTATGCCGCCGTCAAACAAAGCATAATTAGCAGAAATCTGAAGTCCGTATTCTCCGCCGTTTGTTACAACTGGGTCATAACCGTTTTCAGGAGCGTAAATATAATGGCTTGTTCCATAAATTGAAGGAAATAAATTAGATCTTGCTTCTTTAAGAGCATATTTGCTTTTTTCTATTTCCTGATTTGAAAGCGCAATATTTTGATTGTTCTTTAATGCTATTTCAATAGCCTTACTTAAAGATAAACTATCGCTTTGTGAGTAAGAACTTATTTGAAATAAGAAAATAAGTAGGCTTAATGAGATTAGTTTTTTCATTGAGATTTTACTTTTTATTGTCTGTAATTAAAAAGCACCACATTCAAAATTAAAGCAATTAGGAATGTGGCGCAATCTATTTGGGTATTTCTAATCGGCGCTGTCTGTTTCTTTACCGACTTTTTCCGTTTTTAATAGTTTACCTGCGGCATTTAATTTAACTTCATGCTTGCCTGATTTGCTTTCAATTACAAGTTCATAATCAGATACCGAACCGTGTGTGACTTTTTCAGCTTTCTCAACCTTTAATCCCTCGAATTTTGTTCCAAGTGTTTTCATGATACTCCCCGGAATCTGATCTGCAGAAATTGTTTCTTCAATTTCGGTAATTTTCCCTGCGGAAGTAATTAATAAGTCGATGTGCTTGGTCTCTTCCATGCTTTCGATTTCATAATATTTTTTACCATGCTCGGTCTCAATGTTAGTACCCTTTACTTCTGCTTTTGGATAAGCTTTTTGAAATGTTGCCATTACATTTGCAGGAACATCTTTCTTATCAATTTTTTTTTCTTGTGCAAAAAGATTTATACCTGAAACCAATATAATTCCAATAACTATAGTTAAACCAAGAACTTTTGTAGTTCTCATAATAAAACCTCTTAAATTATTTTGTTAATTAATAGGTACAATCTAAAAATAGATTATGAAATGAAGATGAAAGATTGTTTTTCTAAGAAAAGATATTGAAAAGATTTTCCGCTTAAACAGAATATTGTTAGAAACAATGTTACAAATGTATGAGCTTGTGAATTGAACTAATAAGAAAGTAAAAAGACAATAAAATAAGTACAATGCCTAATCCATAATTAACTTTCTTCATCATCTCATTTGATATTAACTTTTTCGTCCAATGCAAAATATTTGCGAGCGCGAATAAGTACGAAAAAAGGCCCAAACCTCCAGTAATAAGAAAAAGCAAAATAGTATTTGTGGTAAAGTTTGGAATCAATTCAAGGCCTCGTATAAATTTTTCTCCTATTAACCACCAGATAATCATCATTGGATTCGTTACTGCAAGCGAGAATCCGATAACAAGAGATAATTTTTTATTTTTTAAGGTGGGGCTTTTTAATTCATTCATGTTAGCTTTTGCCCCATCTTTAAAAGTAAAAAATGCAAGCAGCCATAGTATTATTGTTGCAACCAAGCCAAAAACTGCAACAACAATTTTTTCTTCTAAAAAGGGAGCAACGCCAAACATTGCTATAAAACCATACATTACGTCCGAGAAAACGGAACCAAAAGCCACCATGTATGCCGCCCCGCGATGATTATTCAATGTACGTTTTGCTATTTCAATTTGAGTGGCACCGATTGGAATAGCCGACATGAATCCCATAACATATGCTATAAATAAAAACCAAAATGTATTCATATATGATAAGTTTTTAGATTAAAATTGTTACGGCTATTTCACAAACGATGTGCTATTACGTCTGCGGTATTTGCGAGCATTTCCCAAATGATTTGCCGATTCTGAAACTATTTCATCTATATCAAGTGATTCAAAACAGCGCACGGTTTTGCAGGTTTTAGCTAATTTGTTAATGCAAGTAATATTCCTACATGGGCTTGGGGCGATAAATGCTCTTGACGGCGCATCCTGGTTTGCAGCAAAGAAACCAGCAGTTTTTGAATCAAATCCGTATATATGAGATGGCGTTCCTCCGAAAATTGAAAATACTGCTGTCTTATTTATTAAACTAGTACCGTCGCTGCTTGAATATTTTCTTGCTGCAGCTAAGTGAAGCGGACCAGTATCGCCTGTAATGTATATATCTGAATAATCAATAAGCGCTGTATATGCGTCAAGTTTGAATCCGGCTGGCACGATTGCAATTTTTTTTCTACTTTCTGCTGGCAAGGATAGCAAAAGCTTTTGTTCAATATCTTTTTCAACGTACCCGGAACCCAATAAAATTGTACAGTTAAATCCAACAAACCTTTTCAATAAATCAAGCTGAAAATTGAAAGGTATTCTTGTATATTTTGCAGAGGTTTCGGGATTAAACATTATTACCGGAATTTCACCCGAAACATTATTACTTATTAAAAATTTGTTTGCCGTTTCTAAAGCTTCATCTGAAAGGTAAATGCTTGGTCCTTCAAAGTTGTCGTTAAATCCGGAGGGTAAATAATTCCGAAATAAATCACTTATAAGGTGGTATGCACGGTAAGAAATATTATTGATGGTTTTTGCAAATTTCTCATTCCTTACTAATTGGGCAGTTATTAAAGAATAATTAATCACGCTAATTTTACCATATATTTTAGCATCTATCATCGGACTGTAATTAACAGCAAGGTCATATTTTTTGTTTTTTATAAGTAGTGATAATTCTAATAAATCCTCTTCGGTTGGGAAAGGAGCACCTATGAATATTGGAAATAAATTTGAAATATCAGGATTGCCGTTAAAAAAATCCTTCGTGGATTTTTTAATTACATAATCTATTTCTGCTTGTGGAAAAATTTTCCTTAGAGCGGTTACGCCGCTCGAACAAATAATTGCGTCGCCAATATTCAAGTCGGATACCACAAGAATGCGGTTGATTTTTTTTGTCCTTTTGATTCTCCAAGCTGCTTGATTGGTAAGGGAAAATAAAAGCGCTTTGTTACCAAGTAAGTTTTTAAAGATAATATCAAGCATTTTAGCGCCTGATGACGGGAAAAAATCGGTCACAATACTGGTTAAATGAAAGAAATTTTTGTATTGTATCTTTTTATTCATGAAAAATTAATCTTTGTCTTATTACTATTAGTCGGGACTATTTCCGTTGTCTTGCTGATCTTGGTTTACCTGCTTTTTATCCTTATAATTATTAAAAGTATATCTGATATTAAGCATCACCGTCGGAGACTGTCTTGTAAAATAATTATAATTATAAAAGTCCATACCTTGTGATGTAAACTCACGTTTTCCGGTGCGGAATAAATCTCCAATTTGTAATGTCAAAGATAACTTTTTTTCAAACAAATTATGCTTTACGGCCAGGTCGGTCGTAAAAAAACCTCCCCAGGTGCCTTGTGCTGAAACAGATGGGCTGAAATATCTTGTGTTTATTTGTAGGTCTGTCTCCGCAGCTAATTTAAAAACATTATTATTCTTTATGCTCCAGTTAACGCTTTCCCTTGAAAAAGATTCGCTGCTTATTACTCCCGTAATTCTGTAATCATATATGTCTCCCATTAAATTAAATTCCCATAGTTTAATTGGATTAAATAGAATCATAAATTCGCCCCCCGGGGAATAATCAGATCCAAGGTTTGCAATTGAGTTTAGCGTTACATTTTCTGCGTAAACTGAATTTATATGTTCAATTCTATCGTGAGTAAATCGATAATAAAAATCATTAGAAATAGATACACTACCAAGGAATGTTTGATATCCTAATTCATATGAGTCAATTAATTCAGGCCTAAGATTTGGATTACCTATTCGAACATTATTAGCATTAAACCATGTATAAAAGGGTTCAAGGTCGCCCCCGTCAGGACGTTCAATTCGTCTTGTATAGCTTGCCATAAGCTGCGTGCCGCCGGCTAAATTTAATGAGGTATGTAACGAAGGAAAAAAATCCCAACGGCTTAACGAGAATTTCTGGTTCGTTTCTGCTAATTTAACTAGTTGATAAGTATATTCGGTGCGCACTCCTACTTGAGCGGCAAGGCTATCCCATTGATCTACATACATTGAATAAGCTGCAAACCTCGTGCGGTTGAAATAATTTGTGTTGCTGAAATGAGGTTGAAATTCATATACATTATTAGTTGAATCATAATTATATAGCGCGTTTATATCTTGTTTTAGTCTGCTAAAATATTCAGCTCCTGCAGAAAACTTCTCAAGTTTAGTAATTGGTAAAGTATAATCAAGTTTACCCCTTATCTCGCTTTGAGGCCCTAGTTCTGTTGTCTCTGTTCCGTTAAATTGAATGTTATTTTGAGTTGATGATGTCAACGCAGCTTCATTTGAATTATTATGATGGAAGAATACCTCTGCGGTTATCTCGTGTCCATTAGTCCCAAACTTATGAAGATAATTCGTGTTCACGGCATAGTACGTGCCATAGTGGTTGCCGGTTGTATTACTTAAATAATATATTTGTTGAGGGGCGGTATTTGACCATTGATCATAATTTAGAATTGAATTTCTATGGAATTGTCCTGATCCATACCTGCCGCTAATTGATAGATTGTCAAAATCGCTTAAATCAAAATCTATTCCGCCTCTGATTCCTGAATAAATTCTCTGCCAAAGCATATTTCCAGTTGAATTAAGATATGAAGTACTATCTCCAATTATAAATTGCTTTTCTTGCAGGTTTGTGCCAGGGAAAGAGCGCCGGTTAAAATACGCACCGAAATCATAGCTTATTGAAGGTGTTTTATATTGAAATAGAAAATCGCTTCCGTATTTATCATATAACCCTCCCATTATATTTACAATGCCGCTTAAACCAAGGTCACTATTTTTTTTAAGTACAATATTAATGATTCCTGCTGTGCCGCTTGCATCATATTTTGCAGAAGGATTTGTAATGAGTTCAATGTTTTGAATTGAACTCGCTGGTATCTGCTGCAATGCGTCCTGTGCACTCATTACGGAAGGGCGACCATTAATCAGAACAGTAAAGTTTGTGCTTCCTCTAAGACTAACATTTCCATCTATATCAACACTTACCGAAGGAACATTTTGCAGAACATCAGCTGCTGTGCCTGAAATTGCTGTTTGCATCTGACTTACATCAATAACTTTTTTATCGAGCTGATATGAAATCGGAGACCTTTTTCCTTCTACTACGACATTCTGTAAAGTTATTGCAGTCGTTTCTAAATAAATGTTTCCTAAATCCAAATTAAGATTTAATTCTGAAATAGAAATTTTATCGATCTTTTTTCTTGCATAACCAATAAACTGAACGTACAAATAATATTTGTCCGGCTTAATTCCTTTTAAGATGAATCTTCCTTCTTTATTAGTTACCGCACCGGTAATTTGCACGCTGTCTTTTTGTGTAAAAAGAATAACATTTGCAAACTCAACTGTCTTTTTTGTTGTTTCGTCAAAAACCTTGCCTGAGATCGTACCGCCACCCTTTATATCCAGTCTTTGTTGACTAAATAATTGATTTGATAAAATGAATGAAATAATTAAAGTAATACCAATTCTAAACATTGATTCTCCGTATAAATAGGATGAATTAAATTTTTACATAGAAAGTCTAAGCGCGATACTTTTCTGCAAATTTTATCTGCGCATTAAAGTGCATAATTAAATCAGCACAAAAATTATAATTTAGTCATTATAGATGAAAATAAGATGAAAAATGGAATTCAAATAACATGATAGCAAAATTAATTTTCACCCTCAGAAATGAACATAATCTTGACCCCAAACTTCCTAAAAAATATTCACTGGGAGTATAACGCTGAACACAGTATTTGCTCCCACTTCGCTTGACACGGTAATTTCTCCTTTATGCATATCGACAATCTCTTTAGTAATTGCAAGCCCTAATCCGTTACCGCTAATTTCTGCGCGGGTTTCATTAGATCGGTAAAATCTTTTAAAAATATAAGGCAATTCATGCACCGGTATTCCGGAACCGTTGTCTTCAAAGATAATCTTAATCCTTTTACTATCGATGATTTCGAGCTTAACCGAAACAGACGAACCGGAATTTGAAAACTTAATTGCATTATCTATTAAGTTAACAAAAACACTTTTCAATTTTTCCTTATCTGCCTTAATTTCAACAGAATCACTGATTTGCAAATTTAACTGCACGTTTTTCTTGATTGCCTGGCTGTTCAATAATTGAATACAATCGGTTAGTAATTCATCTAATCTCACTAAAGTCAAATTCAATTTGATTTGTGATGAATCCAATTTTGACAATGTTAAAAGTGAACTTGTCAGTTTAGTTAATCCATCAATTTCGTTAAGTGAGCTTTTGATGCTTTCCTTTGCTTCAGCATCAGTTAATTTTCTTTCTAAGATCTCAAGTTCTGTTTGTATTACAGTTAAAGGTGTTCTTATTTCATGGGAAGCATCGGCGACAAATCTTTTCTGACTTTTAAAGGCATCGTCCAATCTTTCGACCATTTCATTTAAAGTTTCCCCGAGCGCTCTAACTTCATCTTTAGCTTTAGGAAGCTTAAGCCTCTGGTCTAAATTATTACCGGTAATTTTTTTTGCCGTTTCAGACATTTGAGTAATCGGCTTAAAAGCAGCTTTTGAAATGAAGTAAGCCATTATTCCTGTTAAAATCAGTCCTAAAGGAATAATTATAATGAAAATATAGAAAAGCCTGTCAAGATCCTCGTAGGCATCTTTCATTGACGCTGCTGTTTCAAGCACGTAAAGGGAATCTTGTTCGGTTTCAAATGGTATCCATAAAATTTTAAAGCTTTCTTTTGGGGTGTGAAACTTTGAGTAGTGAAAAACTTGCTTTTCAGTTTGGTTGAAATTTATTTCCGGAAATTGTGAAAGTATCGAATCGCTTAATATCTTTTTATGTGAATAATTGAAAAGTTGAAATCTTACGCCGCTTAGGCCTTTAGCGCGGACTGATCGAAGTTCTTTTAAATCTAATTCCCTGTCTTTGCTAAGTTCCTCGGCAATTTCTGTTTGCAGTGCGACGCTATAGCTTTTGAGGTTAGCCTCAAGCTTTTGAAACTCTGCGTGCTTTGTGCTTTGAAAAATAATGAATGAAAATCCGCTCAACATTACTCCGAACACTAAAGTATAAGCAAAAATTATTTTTGATTTAATTGAAAACATTTATTCTTCTCTGTCTGCAAAAATATAACCGGAGCCTCTTACAGTGTGAATTAGAGGCTTATTAAATTCCTTATCTATCTTTTGCCTAAGAAATTTTACGAAAGCTTCGATAACATTACTGCGGGGATCAAAGTTCATGTCCCACAATCGCTCGGAAATTAATTCACGAGATAAAATTTTATTCGGATTCATCATGAAAAGTTCAAGCAGCGCAAATTCTTTTGTTGAAAGCTGGATTTCCTTTCCTTCACGGTGAGCGGTATGAGTGTTCAAATCTAGTTTCACTCCGTAATACTCAAGCATGGAAGAGCGGGCTTCGCTTTTTCTTCTGGTAAGAGCGCGCATTCTTGCAAGTAATTCGCCGAAGTGAAACGGTTTTGCAAGATAATCATCCGCGCCTTCATCCAATCCTTTTATTTTATCCGAAACATCGTCAAGCGCCGTAAGCATTAAAACCGGGGTTAGAATATTATTGTGGCGCAAGTTAGCGCATGTTTGCCATCCATCCTGTCTGGGAAGCATAATATCGAGAATTATTATATCATAATCATTTATTGTTGCAAGTTCTTCACCCGTAACACCATCTGCAGCGGTGTCAACCGCATAAGATTCAGCTCTCAAACCTTTGGTAAGTGCGGCAGAAATCTTTCTATCATCTTCAATTAAAAGTACACGCATACACTATCTCTTTTTTACAAATATAAAGAGTTAATATGAAAATTAAATGAAAATTCATTTCGGTTAAATCATCAATTAGGAATGTGCTCTATCCGTTTAACAATTTTAGTGTTAAAAATAATAGAGATACTTTATTTTGAATACACCATTCCTTTCGGCGATATGCATTCTTTGAGGTAAAAGATTTCCGGCAGCATCAAATTGATCGCTCCGGTTATCAAGTTCATTGTAAGCAAAGTAAATCCAGCTTTTGGGCTGGAAGTTATAAGAAAAGAGCAATCCAGAAATTAATTGTTCCATGTGGTTCGTAGACGAATCAAAAAGATTATCAATATAGACTCTGACATTAATATTATTAATTGGAGTAATTGACAAAAACGGACGTGCGTTATAAGTAATATCTTCAACTCCGCCGGATGGGTTCCCCTCAATGTACATATTGTAAGAAGTTCCAAGTTGTAATACATCTGCTGCATTCCATTGAAAGTATGCTCCGAACCATGAATAGAACGCAATATAATCTCTATTAAAGTTATAAGTTCTTGCATAACCTCCGTATAAATTGCCATTCCACTTTGCACTTGTGCTAAACCACCCGTTGTAGTCAATCTCATATGAATCGTATTTTATTCCTTGATCCTTAGATTTACCCGCAATCAGCGTAATTTCATAACCCCAATTGCTCCGGAATTGCATATTAAAGTCAAGGACTGCTGAATGGTCCATATATCCTTCAATATTTTTATAGTTGAAAGAAAATCCGCCTAACAAAAGTATTTGACTAATGCTTCCTTCATCAAAATACCAAACAGGACCGGTAAGCGGGGTAAACTCCGATGTTCCAATCCAAGGTACATACCCTATCTGTTGAATATCAAAATTATTGCCGATATATTTTGACCTTACTAAGACCCACCATTTACTTCCAAGCATTGTAAAACCGGCCGAAGCTGCATAATCACCCTCGGAATTTTTGAAAGACCTGCCAATTTGATAAGAAAGTTGCCAATCCGATTGCCTGAATGCACCATCAACATCGATAACTCCATAAGTTGTATCCAAAGTTTGCTTGGCAACGAATAAAGCTCCGATAGAAGAATTTTCATCAAACTGTTTTTTAATCCTTGCCGAACCGAACATTGCACGAGGTTCAGTTCTTTGAGTTGTATCATCCATATAATCTTTTTTGTCAGTGAGTGCTAAAAATCCACCGTATTCCCAATCTCCGATTCTTCCGAAAGCTTTCGTCCCAAGTATTAATGGGACTTCACTGCCATCTGGTAATTTCTCCCCGATTCTTCTTGAATAAAATAATTCAAGCGGGCTATAGAAACCTGTATTCACCTCTTTTCCGGCAGCCATAAATACTTCATTTCCTTCAGTGAAAAAAGGACGGCGTTCGCTGAAATGTGTTTCGTATCTTGAAATATTGAATTGGTATGGATCGGCTTCAATCTGTGCAAAATCGGGATTAGCAGTCAACTGAAATTTTAATTCCGGCGAAGGGTTGTACATTATATCTAATCCGGCATTCGGATCAATTTTATATTTGTTGTTTCCTTCATATGTTGCCTTTGCGAGCCCTACCGGATAAATTTCCAGATTTAATCCCTTAACGCTTGGCTTAAAATTATCGAAAATCAATTCGCCGAATTTTGAAACTCTTTGACCTTCATTTTTTTCGTATTTGTTCCAGTATAGATCTTCAGCCTTTGATGGAATATAGCGGTCAAAATCTAAACCCCATACCTTTAAATTTTTATTATATTGAATAGACTTGTAAGGAATTTTCATTTCTGCCACCCAACCCCAGTTGTAAATTTTAGTTGCAGCAAACCAAATACCGTCCCAACTATAATCTCTGTTCCGGGCATCGTCTAATAACCTTGCATCGCTTCTTACACCTGAAACGGAAACGATAAATTTATAAGCAGTTTTATTATCGTCGAAAGTATCCAGCATAAAAGAAACATATTCTCCGGTGATATTATCTAAAGTTCCCGTAAAAGGCTGAATGAAATTTTTATCTTCATGGCAAATAATTAAACAATAAATAGCGTCTTCAGTTGTAAGAACTTTTGCGACAGTAGGCCAAGTTGGCGTTTTATCATAATATGGCGATAGCTGAAAAAAGTTTGTAGCCGAATCGGCATTGCTCCACGCTGGATCAATCACTCCGTCAATTTTTATTTCTTTAATTGTCTTTCTTAGAATTAATTTTTTGCCGTGATTGTCATTTTTGGCAAAAGCGCCTACAAATAAAATAATTATTAAAAACAATAATTTTTTCTTCATTAAACTTTTTCTTTCATTCGTATTCTTACTTTTGACTGAAAAAATAATATTTGGTTACCGTTTAAAGCCTATTAGAAATAATATTTGCTGACTTACCTATGCAAAGCTTATTATATTCTGAAAAAGTTTAAACTGATTATTGATGAATGGGAAATATTGTTTTCTTACGGTTGAATTAGTTGATAACCTTATAGGAAAATGTGAAGGAATCTATAGTCTTGCCGTCTATATCTTTGCTTTTTTCTTGAACTTAAACTTAATATTGAACTTGAGCGCTACGGCGTACTTTTCGAAACCGTAAGTTTATTGAAAAAATTAGATTATATAGAGTTTACAAAATTATTCCACTGCCGAGGCATAAATCACTTTGATAAAAAACCGCAAATTGACCGGGGGCTATTCCCTGATCCGGTCTATCTAATTTTATCTCCGCAGTATCATCGTCCGAAAAAGTAAGCTGGCAAGAAAACATTTTTGCCCCATGACGGATTTTAACTTTTAGATCATTTGTCGATGGTCTTTCTTCTGAAATCCAATTAAACTTACCTGCAGTAAAAAAATCCTTTTCTCTAAGAGCTTGATCTTCTCTTGAAACATAAACAAGATTCTCTTTAACATCCTTTTTTACCACATACCAGGGACCGCCGGATAAACCAAGCCCGGAACGTTGCCCTATTGTGTAAAAATAATACCCGTTATGATCACCTAATTTTTTACCTGAGCCCGAATCAATTATTTCGCCCTTTATCTCGCCAAGATGATGTTTCACAAATTCATTGAACTTAATTTGTCCGAGAAAACAGATTCCCTGACTGTCTCTTCGATCCATCGTCGGCAATTGATATTGATGAGCTAAATCTCTGACCTCGCTTTTATTGTATGAGCCGATCGGAAACATAGCTCGCGATAATTGCCGCTGCGAGAGGTAAGCCAAAAAGTAAGTCTGATCCTTAATTGGATCGGGAGACATACTTAATTGATATTTCCCGTTTTTCAATTCAACTCTTGCGTAATGTCCGCTTGCTACTTTTTCAAATGAAGAATCGATTTTATCGTAAAACTGCCCGAATTTAATTAAGCTGTTGCAGAAAATATCCGGATTAGGCGTCCGTCCTTCTTTTATTTCGGAAATTGTGTATGTTACAACGGTCTCCCAATATTCAGTCTGAAGCGGAATAACTTCCAAAGGTACTCCAGCTTGTCGGCACGCTCCTCTGGCATATTTAAGGTCTTCTTCCCATGGGCACTCACCTAGGAAAGAAAATTCATCTTGAAGCCATATCTTTAAATAGAATGCTGTAAGATCATGACCCTGATCTTTTAATAATCGCATTGCAACGGAGCTGTCAACGCCTCCGGAAAGTAATACCGCAATTTTCATGTTAGCTGTTTGTTAAATTTTTCATAGACAAAAATAATGAAAGCATAGATAAGTTTTTGGGGAAAAATTGTGGCGCAGAAATCTTAGGCTTTTTTATCTCTTTCGGTGGACAGAGGAGGATTTCTTTTAGTCGCTTTTAGTTTTTGCAATACACGGCTATACACTTGATCATTTACATTGCTAAGAAGAGTCTTTTCAAGTTGAACTGAATTACTTATCTTGCTAAAAAATCCTATGCATATTTTACTTCTCCCATCACACACTTTTGCTAACCCGTTATATCTTCCGTCGAAAATTCCGCCTTCCAGAATTTCAATTTCTGAATAATAGATTATAACTTTCCTCTTCGAAAAAAGGAAATCTGTGCATGTAATTTTTTCTTTGTCAGCAGAAATGTTATAAGCAAGAATTTTGTACATCGTCAGATATTGTTTGTTAATGTAGTAAATCAATAATGCAGTGATTACAAAAGGGAAAAGATATATTAACGAATAGTTAATGTTAGAAGCTGCGGAAATTAAAAAAGCAAAAAGTATTATAGTAGCTGGGATATTTCCGTAACGGTAAATAGCTCTATAAAAAAAAGAATACGAATAAGTGGTTATATTATTTTCGGTTATTGTCATTACATTCCTATAAAAGATTGCTCGCTAGCTCGGCAAGCTCAGAGCGTTCTCCCTTTTCAAGATTAATATGAGCGTAGAGTTTCTGTCCCATAAAGTGGTCGATTAAATAAGTAAGCCCATTTGATTGTGAATCAAGATAAGGATGATCGATCTGGTAAATGTCTCCGGTAAATACAACTTTAGAACCTTCACCGGCACGGGTTATAATTGTTTTAATTTCATGCGGTGTTAAGTTTTGTGCCTCATCTACAATAAAGAAAATTCTTTGCAGGCTCCTTCCGCGGATATACGAAAGCGGTTCGATAACAAGTTTCTCCTCCTTGACCATATTTGTAATTAACATGCTTTGTTTATCGGTTTCGGTAAATTGATCTTGTATAACGCGCAGATTGTCCCACAGCGGCTGCATGTAAGGTTCAATTTTACTTTGGACATCGCCCGGGAGATAACCTATGTCTCTGTTACTTAGGGGGATGATCGGACGCGCAATAAAAATCTGCCGGTAATTTTTTCTCACGTTCAAAGCGCTTGCAAGTGCAAGAAGTGTCTTTCCAGTTCCGGCTTTTCCGGTTAATGTGACTAAAGAGATATCTAAATTTGTTAAAGCATCAACTGCAAAAGTCTGTTCAGCGTTGCGAGGTTTAATTCCGTATATAATATTTTTATCAACTTTCCTAAGGTTTCCCATCTCTTGATCAAGATAGGCAAGCACAGATCTGTTTGAATTTCTAATAATGTAAAATTTATTCGGGACTGCGTCGCTGTTTAATTTTTTTAATACTAACTTTGCGGGAATTTCATATGGAGGCTGAAATAATTTAACGATTATCTCATCATCAAAATCTTCCACTATTTCTTTACCGCTATAAAGCTCTTCTACGCTGTTGATTCGGTCTGTTGTATAATCTTCAGCAAGAATGCCAAGTGCTTTCGCCTTCATTCTAAGGTTAACATCTTTCGTAACTAAAATTATTGTCGATCTGCCGTTAACTTTTTTATTCCACTCAAAAGCAACTGAAAGAATTCTATGATCAGGCGTGTCTTCCTTAAATATTTCTTTAATTTCATTAGCAATTCCGCGAGAAATAGCTATTCTTACTTTGCCTCTTCCTTTTCCCATTGAAACTCCGCCGTTAAAAAGCGCAGTGCCGGTCATCGAGTCCAAAGTTCGTGCAAATTCTCTTGCGTTAAGGTTTATTACCTGACTTCCTCTTTTAAAATGATCTAATTCTTCGATAACAGTCAGAGGAATTATAACATCGTGTTCCTGGAATTGGTTAATGCATGTGGCATCGTGAAGAATCACGTTGGTATCAAGTATAAATGTTTTTAATCTTTTGATTGGTTTCTGCGGTTGGGAAATTTTTTTAATTTTCATTCAAAGTGCTCTTTTGTTTCGGTGCAAATATTATGATTTTTAGCTGTCTTAACAAGTCTCAGAATATTTCAGTCTGTTAAATTTATATTAATTCATCCTTCCCAAAAATTCCATTCAATTTACATTAAGAAATGCTTTACTTGAAGTGAATTTCATCACTAAGTTTTTAGTCTTGTGAATTGAAACTGTAACCTTTATGATTTATATTTGTTAAAAATTTTTATGATATTATTCAAAGAGATTAGTATTATTCGACTTAAGACAGATGGTGAAATTATAAAGAGTCTATTAGCATAGCCACTCCACGAGTGGCTATTTTTTTGTTTGAATGGAAACTGACTAAAAGGAAAAATGTAAGAATGAGCAATGAAAGAAAGGTCGCAAAATTAATTTTAGAAGACGGAACGGAGTTTTCCGGCTTTAGCTTTGGATATGAAAAAAATACAAACGGGGAAGTAGTCTTTAATACCGGAATGGTAGGCTATCCGGAAACAATGACCGATCCATCTTATCGCGGGCAAATTTTGGTTAGCACTTATCCGTTAATCGGAAATTATGGTGTTCCCGGATATGAACGCGAAAATAATTTGTTAAAATATTTCGAATCCGAACAAATTCATTGCAGAGCATTAATCGTTTCGGATTACTCTGAAAACTATTCCCACTGGAATGCCAAACGCTCACTGTCCGATTGGATGATTGAACAAAAAATTCCTGGAATTACAGGAATAGATACAAGGATGCTTACTAGAAGGCTTCGCGATCATGGCACAATGCTGGGAAAAATTATTGTTGTCGAAAACCAGGAAATAGACTTTGAAGATGTGAATCTATTAAATTTAGTCAGCGAGGTAAGCGTTAAAGAACCTGTTGAATTTAAACGCGGCTCAAAAAAAATAGTTCTTGTCGATTGCGGAACAAAGAACAATATCATACAGGCTTATCTTAAAAGAGATATTACTGTCTTAAGAGTTCCTTATGATTATGATTTTTCTAAAGAAAAAGCCAACGGGATTCTAATTTCAAACGGTCCGGGTGATCCGAAGATGTGTACTGCAACTATTGAAAACGCAAAAAGGGCAATGACTAAAGGAACTCCCATTCTAGGCGTTTGCCTTGGAAGTCAAATTATGGCGCTTGCTGCCGGCGCAAATACTTATAAATTAAAATATGGTCACCGCGGACATAATCAACCTTGCAATGAAATGGGAACGAAACGATGCTACATTACTTCACAAAACCATGGATTTGCTGTTGATTCCGAAACCCTCCCTGAAGATTGGCGCGAGTGGTTTGTAAATGATAACGACGGAACAAACGAAGGAATAATTCATATCTCTAAACCTTATTTCGCAGCTCAATTTCACCCTGAGGCATCTCCGGGACCTGATGATACAGAGTTTATTTTCGACATGTTTTTGAGGGCCTTAAAATGATTAAACGCGGTAAACCAAAAAAAGTCTTGATACTTGGCTCAGGTGCTTTGCAAATCGGACAAGCAGGCGAGTTTGACTACTCCGGGAGCCAGGCTATTAAAGCATTAAAAGAAGACGGAATTATTTCTGTCCTTGTTAATCCGAATATTGCTACTATCCAAACTTCAGAAAATTTTGCCGATAAGGTCTACTTCCTGCCTATTAAAACTGAATTTGTTGAAAAAATAATTCAGAAAGAAGAACCGGACAGCATACTTCTTCAATTCGGCGGGCAAACTGCTCTCAACGTTGGCGTTGAACTTTATGAGAAAGGCATTCTTGCTAAGTATAATGTAAAAGTTTTAGGAACACCAGTTGAAGCTATTGAAGCTACCGAGGATAGGCTTTTGTTTGCAAATAAAGTCTCTGAAATCGGATTGAAGGTTGCATTAAGTAAAACAGCTACTAATGATGATGAAGCTCTTCATGCTGCAAAAGAAATCGGTTTTCCTGTCATGGTTCGAATTGCCTACGCGCTTGGCGGGCTCGGTTCGGGAATAGTAAATAATGAAAAAGAGCTTTTGGAAAAAACACATCGTGCCTTTTCTTTTACTAATCAAATTTTAATCGAAGAATCTCTTTATGGATGGAAAGAAGTAGAATATGAAATTGTCCGGGACAAATTCAACAATTGCATTACTATTTGCTCTATGGAGAATGTTGACCCGATGGGAATTCATACCGGTGATAGTATAGTTATTGCGCCGGTACAGACTTTATCTGCCCATGAAAATTTTAAGCTTCGCTCAATTGGCATAAAATTAATTCGTCATCTTGGAGTTATTGGCGAGTGCAATATTCAATATGCGCTTGATCCTAATTCGGACGACTATAGAATTATAGAAGTGAATGCAAGATTAAGCCGTAGCTCTGCTCTTGCTTCTAAAGCCACCGGATACCCCCTTGCCTTTATTGCAGCTAAGCTCGCGCTTGGATACGCTCTTAACGAAGTTGAAAATATTATTACGCGCGAAACGTCTGCTATGTTTGAGCCGGCACTCGACTACGTTGCTCTTAAATTCCCGCGTTGGGACTTACAAAAGTTTCGTCAGGTAAGTACTCAGCTTGGTTCCGAAATGAAATCAGTTGGCGAGGTGATGTCTCTCGGCCGAAGTTTTGAAGAAGTGCTTCAAAAAGCAATTCGCATGCTTGATATAGGTATGAAAGGATTTACCGGCAACAGCTTAATTTTTGAAAATTTAGATGAGGAACTTTCTAAACCAACCGATAAAAGAATTTATGCAGTCGCAAAAGCACTTCAAGACGGTTACTCGGTAGAAAAAATTCATCAGCTTTCTAAAATTACCCCCTGGTTCATCTACAAGATGAAAAATATTATTGACACCGAAAAAAAATTAAAAGGCTTAAAGCTTCAAAAAATTTCCAAACCCTTAATGGAAGAAGCAAAGCAAAATGGTTTCAGCGATTTGCAAATTGCTCAGCTCTCAGACTCAAAAGAAATGGATGTAAGAAAATACCGAAAAGGATTAAACGTAATTCCTGTAGTAAAACAAATCGATACTCTTGCAGCTGAGTATCCGGCACAAACAAATTATCTCTACTTAACTTATCATGGCAAAGAAGACGATATAAAATTCGGCGATAAAAATCAGATCGTTGTGCTTGGCAGCGGGGCATATAGAATTGGCTCTTCTGTCGAGTTTGACTGGTGCTGCGTTAACGCCGTACTTACTTGCAATAAACTTGACTACAAGACAATCATGATTAACTGTAATCCGGAGACCGTCAGCACCGATTACGATATTTGTGATAAGCTTTATTTTGAACAATTGACTTTTGAAAGAGTTCTTGATATTTACGATAAAGAAAACCCCGAAGGTGTTATTATTTCGATGGGTGGGCAAATTCCCAACAATCTTGCTGTAAAGCTACATGAAGCAGGAATTAAGATTCTCGGCACCTCTCCTACGCAAATTGATAATGCAGAAGACCGCCATAAATTCTCTAAAATACTTGATAGACTTGAAATTGATCAACCGGATTGGGAAGAGTTGACAAGCTTGGGCGAAGCAAAGGAATTTGCAAAGAAGGTAGGTTTCCCTGCCTTAATACGCCCAAGTTATGTCTTAAGCGGTGCGGCAATGAGTATTGTTTTATCGGATGCCGAGCTTGAAGAATATCTTGATAAAGCTGCTAGTATTAGTAAAGAACACCCGGTAGTTATCAGTAAATTTATTACGGAAGCTCGCGAGATTGAAGTTGATGCTGTTGCCGAAAACGGAAATTTATACTGCTATGCAATTTCGGAACACGTGGAAAATGCAGGAGTTCATTCAGGCGACGCTACCATTGTACTGCCTCCTCAACGTACTTATCTTGAAACAATGCGGCGTGTGAAAATGGTTACTAAAGCAATCGCAAAGGAATTACAAATAACAGGTCCCTTCAACATCCAATTTATTGCTAAAGATAACGAAGTAAAAGTTATCGAATGCAACTTGCGCGCTTCAAGAAGCTTTCCCTTCGTTTCCAAAGTCTTGAAAATAAATTTCATAGACTTAGCAACAAAGTTAATGATGGGTGAAAAGCTTCCTAGGATTGATAAATCTTCTTTTGATGTTGATTATGTGGGAGTAAAAGCTCCCCAATTTTCATTTACAAGATTAAAAGGATCAGACCCGGTACTTGGGGTTGAAATGGCGTCTACCGGTGAGGTCGCTTGTCTTGGTGATGATTTTAACGAGGCTTTTTTGAAGAGTTTTATCTCAACCGGATTTAAAATTCCTAAGAAAGCTGTAATGCTTTCAACCGGAACCCTAAAAGAAAAAGCAGAATTTCTTGAAGAAAGTAAAAAGCTTTTTAATCTTGGTCTGAAAATCTACGCGACAAAAGGTACTGCTGAATTCTTAAGACAAAACGGAATTGACGTCGAAATTCTCTCTTGGCCGCTTGAAACTGATGAACCAAATGTCATTACTTATCTAAATGAAGGCAAGATTGATTTGGTAATAAATATTCCGAAGAATGCCGAGAAGGATGAGCTCGATAACGATTACTTGATCAGAAGAAAAGCAGTTGATATGAATGTTAATTTAATAACAAACATTCAGGTTGCTAAAAGATTCGTAAAGTCCTTTTACCGGTATAAAATTGACCAGTTGGAAATTAAAAGCTGGGATGAGTATAACTAATCCACGTTTCACAAAAGACCGTGCGGAATGATGGAATGTTGGAGTAGCGGAATAGACTAATTTTTTCCATTATTCGAATATTCCATTACTCCAAATGCAAATCCTGCGTAAGGTCATTAATTAACTCACCTTACGCTAAAGGTTATTATTACATAGTGAGAAACCTCCGAGGTTTTCCTAAACCTCGGAGGTTTGTACTTCACTTCCATTATATTAGAAATTGTCTGCGTAACATGAGTTAATTAATTATAATAAGATAAGTAAAACTAAACCATGGTAATATTCTTCTCAATCTTTTTCTCGTTATACGGAGCAATAAATTATTATATATTTCTCCGCGGCTGGCAGGCACTTTCTGGATATCCTCATCTTAGGATTTTCTACACAATCATTTTTATCTTTGTCGCATTATCTTATTTAATTTCAAAATTTTTAACCAGATATTTAACACCTTTTATTTACGATATTTTAGTTTGGGTCGGTTCCTTTTGGTTCGCATTTTTCGTTTACTTTTTACTATCTGTTTTTCTGATTGATATTCTTCGACTTTTAAATTTTCAATTCCACTTTTTCCCTTCGTTTATTACCAATAATTATCTTTATGTAAAGCACTTAACAGCACTAATCGTTTTTCTTATTGTTTCAACGATTGTTTTGGCGGGTTACATTAATACAAGATATGTTATTGTGAAAAATTTAGAGCTGACATTACCGAAGAAGTCAAGCTCGCTCAATAGTATGAATGCCGTTTTGGTTTCGGATATTCATTTGTCCCCGGTCAATGACGAGAAATTTCTTAAAGATATTGTTGATAAAATAAATAGACTAAAACCGGATATTATTTTTATAGCAGGAGATTTAGTTGACGAAAAGGCATCTCTCCTGAAGCAACGGAAAATAGGACAAGCTTTATTAAATCTTAAATCTAAATTTGGTACTTTCGCATGCACCGGCAATCACGAATACATTAACGGCGCCCGGGGCAGCATAGATTTTATGCGAGAGATGGGATTAAACGTACTGGCAGATTCCGTAACAAAAATTAACGACTACTTTTATGTTGCCGGAAGAAATGACCGGGCTGTTAAACAGTTTGATGGTAATGGTAGAAAACCTTTAGAAGAAATTTTATCCGGCGTCGATAAAAATTATCCGGTAATTTTATTGGATCATACTCCCTTCGGGTTAGATGAAGCCGAAAAAAACGACGTTGACTTACAACTATCAGGGCATACTCATTACGGACAAATGTTTCCTGCAAATTATATTACTAACATGGTATACGAAATTAGCTTCGGCTATTTGAAAAAAGGCAACGCTCAATATTACGTTTCATGCGGTGTTGGAACCTGGGGACCACCGGTTAGAACCGGAAGCAGATCAGAAATAGTCAATCTTAAAATCAAATTTTTGTAAACTGTAACTTTAAATTATAACCTTTTCTAATCACTTATCTTCTTAAATATTATATATTGATCGCCGTACTTAATCGGCTTAGTAAATTCGTTATTCCTAAGCTTCAATATTTCGCGCTGGATATAATTGGGAAAAAGTCTGATATCAACTTTACCCAGCAACCCATTATTACTATGTGAAGGATCAACTGAAAATTTTAAAGCTTGTTCGCCAAAATTTTCATTATGGCTTAAAGCTTCGTAAATCCTTTGTGCAGTCTCTAAAGTATCGCACAATATTTCAGCAAGGTTTATATATACTGGGTCTTTAAAGTCTACACAAACTCTTTGATTGACCCACATGCTTACGGGTCTATCTTTTATATGCGCCGGAAAATATACCCATTTTAAAATTGATTCCTGTGCCAATGAATCCCACTCTTCATTTCCTGTTCTATTCAATATGATAGCTCTTTTTACTGTCCCGTTTTCCAAAATCAAAAGTTTTAAATTTAAAGCAAAGTTTGGAGAATAAATGGATAAAGGTATGGGGGGAAGAGGATATTGTTTTAATAATTCAGGTGAACTAATTTCTCCGTCAAATTGGTTCATCGAAGCACAACCGGCTAAAATAAATATAGAAAGAATAATGATAATATTTTTCATAACTACCTCGCCTCAGCATTAGTCGTTAGAAAATATTTTAAATTATGTCAAAATTTACTTTCCGAATATATTATTTATAAATTTTGCCTCCTTAATTAATACAAAAATAATAGATAAATTCAAATATATTTTTTAACTATTTATCCCATATCTGTCCAAAATAATATTTTACATTACATCCCTACACATAGGTGTCTACTAAATATCAAAAATAAATAGTGACCATTTGTAAGAAATCTATTTAACGGCATAACAGCAGCCCACGAATTTATTCGTGGGAAAGAAATAGCGAAAATTCCTTTGAACCGATTTATCGGTTTCTCAAATGCCGTTGATATAACGAGTTAAATATATTAATTCTTGTTCGTATCTAAATATTAAGTTGGCGCCTATGCGTTTTCACGGGGATGACCTTTTTAGAGTTGGCTCATTTATTTTAGGCAGACGTGACATTTCTATATCTTTCTTGATTCACATATCTCAATTTAATATGTTTGACACTATCTAATATCAGTCTGTTTTCTCTATATCTTATAACTTACTAGCTGATATATGCTCATTCTTACAAAACCAGTCAAAAAAGGGAAAACAATTCACAACAAAATTCTGAATGCACTCTGAATGCACTTCAATTCCCCTTATCTTATACTTATCCTCTATATTAACCCCTATCCCTTCCTTCATAAAACTATATAAATTCCCTCCTTATAGCTTAATAAGTAATTAACAATTAGTTCATTCATTCGAATTGAGGGAAAACGATATAGGTATAGTTCAAATCGGATGGAAAGCAGTGATAACTAAAAAGAAGCAAATAAGACCTTAAAAATGTGGCTTTAGCGAAAAGCAGAAAACTTAGTTCATTATCCTTTATAATCTTCTTTTAATTTTTGGAGTGCCTTTTCAATGTTATTATATTTCTCTATTCGCTCTGCTGATGAAGGCGGCGCAACCCTTTCTTTGCAGTCTGTTAGCATACATTTTTCACAAGTGTCATTTACGATTCTTAAGGGTATTTTCGGGTCGTCCAAAAATTTAATTTTCTGTCTAAGGTTTTCATCTATTTGAAAGCCAATGGTCAAGCTTGATAAAATATTCTTCTGAAGATTCCCTTTTTGTGCAACCGAAATGCAAAGATACTCATCATTCGAATCATGAAACTTGGAATGTATTATCCCTGCTGTTCTGCCGTTAAATTTCTTATCTTTCTTTAAAATCATTTCCATTTTAGTTAAGGTTTCAAAGGAGACCCATCGTCTGCAATAATGTTCATTGGCTTGATAACCGCCGGGATTACGTCGTGTGTTTAACCTTAACTCGTTTGAAAGCTTGTATTCTTTAGAAGAGGCATCATAATTAAATCTAAGAAAAAATAGTTTATTTAATCCAAAATATTTTGTTGAAAGATTTGTAATCCTTTGAAAAAACATCTCAGTCGTTGCGTTGTACTTGTTAATCAATGCAAGAAATTTATTCTCGTCCCACTTATTTCTCTGAAAAAAAGCTTCCAAATCTGAGACTAACAAATTACTGTTTATCATCAGTGAGGTTGAAAAATAAGACGCTTTGAAATAATTAAGTAAATGGTCAAAAGTATTAAGTCTCATGCTTGAGTAAATGAAGCTTCTGTCTTTAATCCCAAGATAAATATAAGCCAACTCTTTACCGGCAACAAAAGCTCTCTGCGCTTCCGACAATCTCTTGTTCAGCAACAATTTATTCTTCTTCTGTTTTAAAACAACGGCTCTTAACTCCTCAAGATCAGGATAATGATTAAGGGAAGATTCATCAATCTCATATTTATATTTCAATTCTAGGATTGCCTTAAGGTGGCTAAACTCAATACGTGGTGATTCCGTTATTTTATTTTCTTTCATGAATTTTTTTACGGCAACTTCAATCTCGTCGAAATAGTTATCATTAAATTCTTTGAAAGTCCTTAACGCTGTACGGCTAAAATTATTTTGACTTTGTTCCGAGGTTTTCGCCATCTCAATAAAAGCGGCAATTAAAGCGCTTAACTGTGGCGAAGAACTTGCCATCAAAAGAATCAATTTATTTATATCAATTCCGTAATGGTCCAGTGGAAGTTGTTCGAGAATATTTGACTCCAAAAAATCTTCTATAGGAATAAGATTTCTCATTAGTTTTAATGAAACCATTTTATCGTAAGAAACACCGAGCGCATCAGCAAGTAAAGCTATCTTATCAGACTTCGGATATTTCTTCCCACTTTCTATCTCATTTAAGTATGAAACAGATAAACTGCTTCTGGAAGCTAATTCGGAAAGCAGCATATTCTTATCCTGCCGCATTTGTTTCAGCTTCAACCCGAAAATCAATTTTATATAATTTCCTTTAGTCATCATCATTCTATTTTAAGTTTTTACTTATGTAATATACCAAAAAGAAAATATAAATTTAGCAAATAATCGTCATTAGCGAAATTTCGCTTGTTTTTTTTAATTACGGTTAATATATTAGCCACAAGTAATCGGGAATTATTTATCCCACTATAAACAAAATTATTTTAGGTGAATATGTGATAGTTAAAAATAGGCTCATCGATATTCTTCCATATCAAATCGAAAACTTCCCGCGATTGGATGCGCTCTGCGATAAAAAAAATGGTGCATGGCAGAAATACAGTACGCTTCAAGTAAAAGAAATTGTAGACAAATTTAGCCTCGGCTTACTCGACATGGGTTTCCAGCAAGGTGATAAGTTTTCAATTATTTCACCTAATAGAACAGAATGGACATTTGTCGATCTTGGAATCCTGCAGATGGGCGGTGTAGATGTTCCGATATATCCAAATATGAGCGAGAATGATTACACTTATATTTTTAACGACGCACAAGTAAAGCTAGTGTTTGTTGGGGACAAGGAGCTATATAGTAAAGTAAAGAAAGTTATTCCCAAAACTAAATCTGTTCAGGAAATTTATACTTTCGATGAAGTTCAGGGCGCAAAACATTGGAGTGAAATATTAGCGCATTCCGATGACGCTATGAACGATAAATTAAAAGCCATAGAACAATCACTCAAAGAAGATGATTTAGCAACAATAATTTATACTTCCGGCACTACCGGAATTCCCAAGGGAGTTATGCTTACTCACTTAAATATTTTGAGCAATATTCTTTCGCTGCATACCATAATTCCTATAGACAAGTCGCACCGGATGATTAGCTTTCTCCCTATTTGCCACATCTTTGAACGTACCGCTATTTATTTCTATTTATCCGTCGGAGGAGCTATTTATTTTGCCGAAAGCATGGATAAGATCGCAGAGAATTTATTAGAAGTTAAACCAAATTATTTTACCACAGTTCCCCGTTTGCTCGAAAAAATATTTGAAGCTATCATGTCAAAGGGAAGAGATCTAAAAGGATTAAAGAAATCAATCTTCGGCTGGGCGGTAAATTTAGCGAACCATTACGACCCGATGGGTAAGAATAACTTCTTTTATAATTTTAGACTCAAAGTCGCACGTGAAATTGTATTTAGCAAGTGGAAAACAGCACTCGGAGGCGAAGTTAAAGGTATAATTAGCGGCGCTGCTTCACTTCAACCAAGACTCGCAAGAATTTTTACCGCAGCAGGCATTCCTGTAAGGGAAGGCTATGGGCTGACAGAAACTTCCCCGGTTCTTACCTGCAATCGGTTTGAGGAAGGCGAATATTACCTCGGAAGTGTCGGCCTTCCGATTCCGGGCGTTGAAATAAAAATAGCGGTAGACGGAGAAATCCTTGCAAGGGGTCGTAATGTTTCCAAAGGCTATTACAACAAACCGGATTTAACACGACAAGCCTTTGATGAAGACGGCTGGTTCCATACCGGCGACATAGGAGAGTTAGTAGAAGGAAGATTTTTAAAAATTACAGACCGTGCAAAAGAAATATTTAAAACATCGGGCGGAAAGTTTGTAGCACCGCTTCCTATCGAAAACAAAATGAAAGAATCATGGTTTATTAAAAATATAATTGTAATTGGCGATAACAGAAAGTTTACTGCTGCTTTAATTGTGCCGGACATTACTTTCGTCTTTAACTGGTGCAGAAAAAAAGGAATGCAAGTTAAAACTTATGATGAAATTAAAAGCTGTGAAACAGTTAAAGAGAGAATCTGGAAGGACATTCAAAAATACAACAAGCGTTTCTCCCACATCGAACAAATTAAGAAATTTGAATTAACATCCGAGGATTGGACAGTTGAAACCGGAGAACTCACTCCTACCCTAAAATTGAAAAGAAAAATTATTTTAGAAAAATATAAAGAGGTAATTGAAAAGATTTATTCCGAATAGCATTAACTAATATAATTTAATCATTAAACAATAACGTAATAATTATGAAAAGAACCATCAAACAAATCGCAGTTTTGGGATCGGGGGTTATGGGCTCCCGCATCGCAGCTCATTTCGCCAACATTGGCTGTAATGTTTTCCTATTGGATATAACTCCTAAAGAATTAACCGAAGCTGAAAAAAAGGAAGGGCTGTCACTTCAAGATAAAAAAGTAAGAAATAGAATTGTAAACGACAATCTGAAAAATGTTCTTGCCGCAAAACCTTCCCCTATTTATCATCAAACTTTTTCTCCAAGAATTACTACCGGCAATTTTGAAGACGATATGAAAGTTCTTCAAAATGTAGATTGGATTATCGAAGCCGTTGTTGAGAATCTTGAAATTAAAAAATCTACTTTCGATAAAGTTGAAAAGTATAGAAAACCTGGCACATTGATAACTACAAACACCTCTGGAATTCCTGTTCATTCAATGCTCGAAGGAAGAAGCGAAGATTTTCAGAAACATTTCTGCGGTGCTCATTTCTTTAATCCACCGAGATATTTACAACTTCTTGAAATTATTCCAACTCCTCAGACAAATCAAGAAGTTGTCGATTTCTTGATGCACTACGGTAGTCTTTACTTGGGAAAAACCACAGTGCTTTGCAAAGATACGCCAGCGTTTATTGCCAATAGAATCGGGGTCTTCAGCATTATGGCTGTGTTTAAGCTTATGAAGGAAATGAACTTGACGATTAAAGAAGTCGATACATTAACAGGACCATTAACAGGTAAACCAAAATCAGCAACTTTCCGCACTAGCGATGTTGTAGGTATCGATACTTTAGTAAAAGTTGCTAACAATGTTTACAAAGATTGTCCAACCGATGAGGCTCGGGAATTATTTACAATTCCTGATTATGTCAATAAAATGGTAGAAAAAAACTGGCTCGGGGATAAAACAAATCAAGGTTTCTACAAAAAAGTCAAGGGTATCGGAGGTGAAAAGGAAATTCTTGAGCTGGACTTAAACACTTTTGAGTACAAACAAAGTGAAAAGCCAAAATTTGCTTCCGTTGCCGCAGCTAAGCCGATAGAAAGTTTACGCGATAGAATTAAAGCCCTTCATGCCTCAAAAGATAAAGCCGCTGATTTTCTTCGAATGCTTTCTTTCAACATTTTCCAGTATTCATCAAATAGAATTCCTGAAATAACAGATGAGCTTTATAAGATTGATGATGCAATGCGAGCCGGCTTCGGATGGGAGCTTGGTCCTTTTGAAACATGGGATGTCCTTAACGTAGAAAAAATGGTTAAGCTGATGGAAGAATCAAATCTTCCTCCTGCACCTTGGGTAAAGGAAATGATTGCTAAAGGATTTAAATCTTTTTACCATATTGAAAACGGTAAAAGGAAATTCTTTGATCAGAATTCATTTTCGTATAAAGAAATCCCCGGCAGAGGTAATTTTATTGTTATGGAAAATTACCGCTCGAATAAACCCGTTTGGCAAAACTCAGGCGCTACTTTGCACGATATTGGTGACGGAATTGTTAATCTGGAATTTCAAACAAAGATGAATTCTATCGGCACAGAAATTCTTGAAGCGATAAACAAATCGATTGAAATTGCAGAGAAGGATTTTACAGGATTGGTTATCGGTAATGACGGACAGAATTTTTCTGCCGGAGCAAATCTGGCAATGATGTTCATGCTCGCTGCGGAACAGGAGTATGATGAGGTTGACCTTGCCGTTAGGACTTTTCAAAATGCAACTATGCGGATTCGATATTCAAGTATTCCCATTGTAGCTGCGCCTCATGCTCTTGCGCTTGGCGGCGGTTGCGAAGTATGTCTTCATGCAGATAAAGTTCAAGCCTCTGCGGAAACTTATATCGGTTTGGTTGAAGTTGGAGTTGGAATTATTCCTGCAGGCGGAGGTTCAAAGGAAATGGCTTTGCGCGCATCAGATAATTTTGCCGAAGGTAATATAGAACTTCAAGAACTTCAGCAACGCTTTCTAAATATTGCTATGGCAAAAGTCTCTACATCAGCCTATGAAGCATTCGATATGGACATATTTAAGAAAGGGCGCGATCTAATAACCGTGAATCCAAATAAACTTATTTATGATGCTAAACAAGCAGCGTTGGCTATTGCTGCCGAAGGTTATTCGCAACCTCTACCGAGAAATAATATTAAAGTTCTCGGTCGATCTGCACTGGCAACTCTTTTACTCGGCGCCTATTCGTTCAGGATGGGAAACTACATTTCCGATCACGACAGGAAAATAGTCGAGAAGCTTGCGTATGTAATGTGCGGGGGTGACCTCTCGCAAGGAACTCTCGTGAGCGAACAATATCTGCTTGATCTTGAACGCGAAGCGTTTTTAAGTTTAATCGGTGAAAAGAAAACTCTTGAAAGGATTCAAAGCATTTTAACTACAGGAAAACCGCTCCGTAATTAGCGGCTCGGTTTAGAAATAAATAAAAATATTTTATCAATTAAAAAGAAGAAAAGTTATGAAAGAAGCATATATAGTAGCAGGGTTTAGAACGGCGGTTGGGAAGGCTAAAAAAGGAGGCTTCCGATTTTTTAGGTCTGACGATCTTGCCGTGGAAGTTATTAAGCATTTGTTAAAATCGGTTCCGCAATTAGATCCGCATAGAGTTGATGACTTGATTGTCGGCAACGCCGTTCCAGAAGCGGAGCAAGGATTGCAGATTGGAAGAATGATTGCCCTCCAATGTTTGCCAATTGAAGTTCCAGGCGCAACTGTGAATAGATATTGCGCTTCGGGAGTTGATACAATCGCAACAGCAATTGCGCGCATCCGTTCCGGAATGGCAAATTGTATTATCGCCGGCGGTACGGAATCTATGTCGATGGTTCCCACTACCGGTTGGAAGCTTTCACCTAATTACAAAATTGCTGCTGAGCATCCGGAATATTATTTAAGTATGGGACTGACTGCCGAGGAAGTTGCCAAGGATTATAAAATTTCCCGTGAAGATCAAGATGAATTTTCTTATCAATCTCACATGAAGGCAATCAGCGCAATTCAAAAAGGATATTTCAAAGATGAAATTGTCCCTATCGAAGTTGAAGAAACATACATTGAAAGCGGAAAAAAGAAATCAAGAAAATTTATTGTCGATACCGATGAAGGTCCAAGGCAGGATACAACTCTCCAGGCACTTGCAAAATTGAAACCGGTCTTCGCTGCAAACGGGACTGTTACTGCCGGCAATTCTTCCCAAACATCTGATGGAGCAGCTTTCGTAATAGTGATGTCAGAAGATATGATGAAGGAATTAAATCTCAAGCCAATTGCACGGATGGTGTCTTATGCGCTTGCAGGAGTTGACCCGCGCGTAATGGGAATTGGTCCCGTTGCTGCCGTTCCTAAAGCGTTGAATATGGCGGGGATGAAATTAGAGGATTTAGATTTAATTGAACTTAATGAAGCTTTCGCTTCGCAGTCTTTAGCAGTTGTTCGGGAATTAGGAATCAATAAAGAAATTCTTAACGTTAATGGCGGCGCGATTGCGTTAGGACATCCTTTAGGTTGTACGGGCGCTAAGCTTACAGTTCAAATATTGAATGAACTAAGAAGAAGAAAAAAGAAATACGGATTAGTTACCGCATGTGTGGGCGGTGGGCAAGGCGTAGCTGCAATTTATGAGCTACTTAATTAGTCAATAAGGATTCTTAATTAAATATATAAGGAAAAGTTTTATGGAAACAGAAACAAAAAAAATCGAAGCGTTGAAGGGTGGAGAATTCTTAACCAAAGATTCCGATCCGCAATCGGTCTTTATCCCTGAAGATATTTCAGAAGAACAAAAATTAATGGCAGATGCCGCACGCGAATTTGTAGAAAAGGAAATCTTGCCTAAGCTTGATGCAATTGATCATCAAGAACCGGGATTGACTGTCAGCTTAATGGAAAAAGCCGGCGAGCTTGGATTACTCGGAGCGGCTGTTCCGGCAGAGTATGGTGGTCTCGGAGAAGATTTTAACACAAATACTTTTCTGTCAATGGAAATCGGTGCAAGCCACTCATTCGGAGTTTCCTTTGCGGCACATACCGGTATCGGAACTTTGCCGATCCTTTACTACGGCACTGCAGAGCAGAAGCAAAAATATCTTCCGAAACTTGCCTCCGGTGAAATGAAAGCCGCTTATTGCTTAACTGAACCAACTTCCGGTTCAGATGCACTTTCAGCTAAAACAACGGCTAAACTCTCTGATGACGGCAAATATTATATCTTAAACGGTCAGAAGATGTGGATTACCAACGGCGGCTTTGCGGATATCCTTATTACGTTTGCCCAAGTTGACGGCGATAAATTCACTTGCTTTGTTATCGATACAAAATCGGAAGGCTTTACTCGCGGCAAAGAAGAAGATAAAATGGGAATTAAAGGTTCTTCAACTCGTGCACTTTTTCTTGATAACGTGAAAGTCCCAAAAGAAAATATCTTGGGTGAAATAGGCAAAGGGCATTACATCGCATTTAATGTTCTGAATGTCGGAAGATTTAAATTATGTGCGATGACCACCGGCGGTGCAAAGAAATTTATTTCAATTGCTGTTAATTATGCAAATGAAAGAAAACAATTCGGTAAAACAATCGCAAGCTTTGGCGCTATTAAATATAAGCTTGCGGAGCAGGCGATAAGAGTATTTGTATCCGAATCTGCAACACTAAGAACAAGCGGTTTGATAAAAGATAAAGTAAGTGAATTGTTAGCCAAGGGTTCAAACTACAGCCAGGCTGTAATAACTGCCGCTGAAGAATATGGAATTGAATCTGCAATGCTGAAAGTATTTGGTTCGGAAATGCTTGATTATGTTGTTGATGAGGCTGTCCAAATATTCGGCGGATATGGTTATTCCGAAGAATATCCCGCTGCCAGAGCTTACAGGGATTCAAGAATCAATAGAATTTTTGAAGGCACAAATGAAATCAACCGTTTATTAACTGTCGATATGCTTGTTAAACGCTCTATGAAGGGGAGGCTGGATTTGATGGGACCGGCAATGGCTATTCAAAAAGAATTAATGTCTGTCCCTTCTTTCGGCGATAAACCTACCGGACTTTTAGCGTTAGAGCTTGAAGCAATCAGAAATGCTAAGAAAGCAATCTTGATGATTGCAGGCTCCGCGGTTCAAAAGTTTATGATGAAACTCGGTGATGAGCAGGAAATTATAATGAACGTAACCGATATGCTTATCGAAGTATTCACTTCGGAGTCGGCAATTCTAAGAACACAAAAGCTTTCTTCGAGAAAAAATGAAGAAGAGATTCTGCCTTACCTAGAAATGACCCAAGTATATGTAAGCGATTCTCTCGAACGAATAAATCTTTACGGAAAGCACGCAATTGCTTCCTTTACCGAAGGTGATGAATTAAAAATGTTGATGCTTGGCTTAAAACGCTATGTAAAATTTGATCCTGTAAATACTACTAAACTTAGACGCGATATTGCCGGAAGATTGATCGAAGCAAATAAATATTGCTTTTAGCTTCCAGCTAAATTTGAAACAACCCGTGAAATTCTTTCGCGGGTTGTTTATTTAGCCTAAGTGATAATAAAATTTCTTCAATTATTTTGTCTTGATTATGCACATAATTATACACATATTTATTCCACAAAAAAGTGAAAAGGAGTAGGTATGCAATCAATTCAGCCAAAAAATAAGAAAGAAAGATTGAGCTTTTTCGTTAATCAAGATATATCGGAAAAAGTTAATATAATATCTAAACAAACTAAGCTTACTGTAAGCGAAATTGCCCGGAAAGCTCTTCAAAATTATATTGAAAAAATTGAGAAAGATGAAATTGAGAAAGCGCTTGAAGAGGGCTATAAAGTGAACTATAAATATTATTTGAAAGCTCAAGAAGAATGGAAACATGCAGATAAAGAATAAAACCGGAATCGTTGAACCTCTTCTTCGGGGGGATATTTACCTCGTCAATCTTGATCCTATCGTTGGAAAAGAAATTGGGAAAGCCCGCCCCGCAGTAATTATCCAAAATGATATTGGAAATAAGTTCAGTCCGGTTACTATTATTGCTCCAATCTCAAGTGTAAAAGAAATAACGAAACCGCTCCCAATCATGATTTTTCTTGAAAAAGAAGAGGGTGGCTTGAGGGAAGACAGCTATGCTGATTGCGGTCAAATCAGAACCGTTGACAAAATTGAAAGACTACTGACAAAATTCGGAAGTTTGAGTAAAAACAAAATGTTTGAGATAGATAATGCAATTAAAATATCTCTTTCATTAAAATAATCTTTGCTGCAATTTGTTTTAGAAATTTGCCCCAATTGTCCGAGGTTCACAAAAAAATAACAAAAGGATTATCTTATGTCGGAAAATATCTACACTAAACCAATGCTTAAAGAAGGCTCTCTTGACGGGAAAGTAATTTTAATTACCGGAGGAGGCACAGGACTTGGAAAAGCTATGGGACAATATTTTGCAGAGTTAGGCGCAAATTTAATTATCTCCAGCCGCAAGCTTGATGTTCTTGAAAATACCGCTAAAGAAATTTCAACTAAAACAGGAAGAATTGTTTTGCCGGTTCAATGTGATGTTTCTAATTATGATCAGGTTGAAAATTTGTTAAAGGTTTCTGTTGATAAATTCGGTAAGGTTGATTCTCTTGTGAATAATGCTGCGGGAAATTTTATAAGCCCTACTGAAAGACTTTCTAATCGAGCTTTTGATATAATCGTTAATATTGTTCTTAAGGGAACTTACAATTGTACTTTAGCTTTTGGAAAGGATTGGATAGCAAAGAAACAAAGTGCGTCTGTTCTAAATATTGTTACAACTTATGCATGGACCGGCTCGGCATACGTTGTACCTTCTGCCGTTGCTAAAGCAGGAGTTCTTGCACTGACAAGATCTCTTGCAGTCGAATGGGCAAAATATGGAATCCGCTTTAACGCTATTGCCCCCGGACTTTTCCCGACTAAAGGCGCTTGGGATAGATTGCTCCCTGGAAATCTTGCTGAAAAATTAAACCCTGTAAATAAAGTCCCGGTGGGAAGAACTGGCGACCACCAAGAGCTCGCTAACCTTGCCGCCTACCTTGTCTCAGGCTTCTCTTCCTTTGTGAATGGTGAGGTAATTACTATCGACGGTGGGGAATGGCTAAAAGGCGCCGGTCAGTTTAATATGCTGGAAGCTATTCCGGGAAGCATGTGGGATGAAATCGAAAAATTAGTCAAAAATGTAAAAGGAAGTTAAAGATTTTGAAACCAACAAAAGACAAAAAGCTATTCAGACATACTCATGATGTAATTGTTCGCTTTAATGAAGTAGATATGCTTCATATCCTAAATAACGCAGTTTACTTTAATTATTTTGAGCAGGCGAGAATTAAGTATGCTAAAGATCTGGGTATTCTTCCGCGTGATGGTATTACTTTTAACGGTTCGGCATTTTACATGGCGCGCAATGAAATCAATTACATTAAGACAGCTCTATTTGAAGATAAATTGAGAATTTATACTCGTGTATCTTATATCAAACATAGCAGCTTCGGCTTTGATCATATTATTGAGAATGTTAAGACAAAAAAAATTATTGCCGAAGGAACCGGCGTTCTGGTCCATGTGAACCCGGTAACCAAAAAATCTATCCCGCTGCCAAAGGATTTTTTAGATAAAGTCGCTAATTTTGAAAAAGAGGTAAATATTATTGGCGAAAGATTTTATTAATTGTAGATGCTCATCCATGCGTAAGATAATTGCTGATATTGAAACTTCCTATGTAAAATATGGGAAGTGTTTCTTCAATTTTAATTTTTAAGCTCATGACCATTTTACCGCTTTAGCAGTAATTATTTACATTTTTGAGTGGATTCTTTCCACTTATATCTTCCTTATCATGTTTTTACTGTTATAACAGTAAAATTTCTTGCTTCTTAATGATAATTATACTAATTTCACACAAAAACAAAAATATTACTGTTATAACGGGAATTAATATGGATTTTGAGAAAAAAATAGCAAAGATTGTTAGATTTCACAGGATGAAGAGCGGACTTAATCAAAAACAATTAGCCGATCATGCAGGAGTTGGAAAGACTGCCGTTTTTGATATCGAAAAAGGAAAAGAATCAGTCCGCCTAAGTACATTGATGAAAGTATTAGAAGTTCTAAATATAAAAATAAAGTTTGAAAGTCCTTTAATGAATGTAATGGAAGATGAAAATGAGAAAAGCTAAAGTATACAATTTTGGTAAATATGCCGGAGATTTAATTGAGATAGAGAAAGCAAAGAAATACAAATTTATTTACAGCGATGAATATGATGGTCGCCCCGTCTCGTTAACGATGCCCACCACAAAAAAGGAATATGAGTTCAATAATTTTCCGCCTTTTTTTGAGGGACTTCTTCCTGAAGGGGTGCAGCTTGACGCATTAATTCGTCAAACCAAAACGGATAGAAACGATTTCTTTTCACAACTTACATTGGTAGGTAAAGACCTTGTCGGTTCTGTAACAGTGGATGAAGTTGTATGAATATTTGCCCTATTACATATAAACCCTGCGGCGATAAAAAATATTCGGGGGAAGGACTAAAACTTTTATCTCGTAGTCTTACCGGATTAAAAGATATTCCCTTTACTCAAGAAGAACAAATAAGAGAAGCAGCAATAAGAGCTGTTAAAATGTCCATACAAGGAATTCAACCTAAGTTAAGTGCTAAATTAAAAGTAAAAGAAAATATGTTTGAGATTGTGGATGCAGACGGAGAATATATATTGAAGCCGCAAAATATATACTACCCTGAACTTCCTGAAAATGAAGACTTAACCATGCGACTTGCCAAATATGCAGATCTTGAAGTTCCCCTTCATGGGATGGTTTATTCTATTGATGGGAAGTTGACATATTTTATAAAACGCTTTGATAGATATGGAAGGAAAAATAAATATTCATTAGAAGATTTTGCACAGCTTTCAGGTAACTCAAGAGAAACTAAGTATGATTACAGTATGGAGAAGTTAACTGCTATTATCGAGAGCTATTGTACATTTCCTCTTATAGAAAAATTTAAATTGTTCAGGTTAACGATATTTAACTTCCTGGTCGGCAATGAAGATCAACATTTGAAAAATTTTTCGCTGATAACTCGTGAAAATAAAATTGAATTATCTCCTGCCTACGATTTGATCAATACAACCATTGCCATGCCAAATGCCCAGGAAGAAATAGCTCTGCCCCTAATGGGCAAGAAGAAAAACCTTTCGAGGAAAGTTTTAGTTGATTATTGGGGTAAGGAAAGATTAAAGTTAAATCAGAAATCTATCGAGCATGTCCTTGAAAAAATCAATAATGCCAAGCTGCATTGGAATGAGCTTATACTAAAAAGTTTTCTATCTAGCGTGATGAAAGAAAAATATTCACGGCTTATAGATGAGCGGTATAAGACTTTGTTTGGATAGAACAAAAAAGTAGCCGAATCAATAAAAGACAAACTTGTAATTTGGGAAGTCACATACAGTAGCTTCCATCTTGGAAAAGAATAGATGGGCTCGCACCTAACTTTTATTCTTTATAAATAATTTCTAACTTATAATTCATAAAAATTTGTCTTCAATTTTATTCAGCAGCATATCCATCATCTTGTTGTTTGTGTGGATTAAATGTTTCTGCTTCAATATTTCTTCAACGGTTTGAACATATTCATCCGGTATTAATTCGCTCTTCCCTTCAACAACCATTTCACGTAACGAACTTTCTGTTACTTCAAAGTGGAATTGAAGTGCAATAATTTTATCGTTATAAATAAATGCCTGATTCGTGCATGCCTCGCTTTCTGCAAGATGGATTGCGCCGTCAGGAATCTCGAATGTGTCGCCATGCCATTGAAATACTTTCATTTTCTTAGGGAATGAAGCGAATAAAAAATTATCCTTGGAATTTTTGGTAAGCTTTACGTCAAGCCATCCGATTTCTTTTCGTTTATTTGGATAAACTTTCGCTCCCAATGCAGCCGCAATAAGCTGTGAGCCAAGACAAATTCCAAGAACAACTTTACCTGCGTCGATTGCTCCTTTTATAAATATTTTTTCCATTTTAAGCCAGCCGAATTTATCTTCCTCGTAAACACCCATCGGTCCGCCCAAAATTATTAGCCAATCAAATTCACTTAAGCCTGGGAGCCATACGCCCTCATAAAACCTTGTGTATGTTAAAGTAAAATTTTTCTCTCTAATCCAGTTTTCAATAAAGCCCGGACTTTCATAGGACTCATGTTGAAGAATATGTATTCTCATTTTCCTTCCTTGAAATTAAGCCTTTAATAACTAATAAAACTTTGAGATTAAGTTAAGAAAAAGTAAAATTAAGAGCCAAGATTTTCCGCATACTTTATTTCTCAAGCTAATTTTTAATTCTTATATTTGCAGTACAATTCAGTTAATTTTAACTATTATATGGACACTCTTCAATGAAAGAGCCAGAAGTAAATTTAAGCCTAGCCCTAGAGCATGGCTTTACCGAAGAAGAATTTGACCGGGTAAAGAAAATATTAGGAAGGATCCCAACATTTACAGAGCTTGGTATCTTTAGTGTAATGTGGAGCGAGCATTGCAGCTACAAAAATTCTATCGCACTACTAAAGACACTGCCAAGAAGCGGAGGGAAATTGTTAGTAGGTGCCGGTGAAGAGAATGCGGGCTTAGTTGATATTGGCGATGGTTTGGCTGTTGCCTTTAAGATTGAAAGCCATAATCACCCTTCCGCAGTTGAACCTTATCAAGGAGCAGCCACAGGTGTTGGAGGAATTATGCGAGACATTTTTACAATGGGTGCAAGACCCATAGCCTCATTAGATTCGCTTCGGTTCGGTTCATTGGATGATGCCCATACAAGATTTTTATTTGATGGTATCGTTAGGGGAATCGGAGATTACGGAAACAGCTTCGGGGTACCTACGGTTGCAGGCGAGGTTTATTTTGACGAATCATATCAAGGAAATCCTTTGGTTAATGCGATGGCTGTCGGCATCGTGAAAATAGAGCACGTTGCAAGTGCAATAGCAAGCGGTGAAGGCAATCCGGTTATGATTGTTGGCTCGTCAACAGGACGGGATGGGATTCACGGCGCGACTTTTGCTTCTGAAGAAATTTCGGAAAAATCAGAAGCAAAAAGACCCTCGGTGCAAGTCGGTGACCCATTTACTGAAAAACTTTTGCTTGAAGCTTCGCTTGAAATAATTAAGAACGGTTGGCTTATCGGAATTCAGGATATGGGTGCGGCGGGAATTTCCTGTTCAACAAGTGAAATGAGCGCAAAAGGAAATTCCGGAATGAAAATTAATCTAAGTAAAGTTCCTCTTCGAGAAAAAGGAATGACTGCTTACGAAATTATGCTTTCCGAAAGTCAAGAACGAATGCTTTGCACTGTTAAAAAAGGATTTGAAGACAAAGTTAAAGAAGTATTTGAGAAATGGGACCTTCATTGTGAAATTATCGGTGAGGTGACAAACGACGGTTTGCTCCATATTGATTATGAAGGAGAGAACAAAGCTGTTGTGCCGGCATATGAATTAGTGCTCGGCGGTGGAGCGCCGGTTTATTACCGCGATTCGAAAGAGCCGGAGTACCTGAAAGAAGTCCGTGCTTTTGATTTTTCAACCTTACCTGAGCCAAAAAATATTTCTGAAACATTCTTGAAAGTTTTCTCATCTCCCAATATCGTTTCTAAGCGATGGGTTTATGAGCAATATGATTCTATGGTAAGAACCAATACGATTGTCGGTCCAGGAAGCGACTCTGCTGTAATTTATATTAAGGAAAATAATAAAGCCCTAGCGGTTAAGACGGATTGTAACTCAAGATATGTTTATCTAAATCCAAAGGAAGGTACCAAAATAGCCGTCGCCGAGTCTGCGAGAAATATTGTTTGTTCAGGTGGTGTGCCTTTGGCTATTACAAATTGTCTGAACTTTGGAAATCCCTACAAACCGGAAATGTATTGGCAATTCAAAGAAGCAATTAATGGAATGGGAGAAGCTTGCAGATTTTTTGACACACCTGTTACAGGCGGTAATGTCAGCTTTTATAATGAATCCCCAAACGTTGCCGTTTATCCAACCCCAACTATAGGAATGGTTGGATTGATCGAAAATCTAAACAACATTACAACTTCTTTCTTCAAAGACGAAAATGATTTAATATTTATTTTAGGCGAAGACTTCGAGGAGCTTGGCGGCAGCGAATATGTAAAAATTATTCATGGAAAAGTAGCAGGTGATTCACCAAATATAAATTTAGCAGTTGAAAAAAATCTACATAATACTCTTCTTCAATTAATAAATGAAGGATTGATTAAATCTGCGCATGATATTTCTGAAGGTGGAGTAACCGCATCTCTTGCTGAATGTTGTATTATCAATAAAGAAAAATTAATTGGAGCCGAAGTTACTATCCCGGTTAAATCACGTGAAGATTTTTCAATTTTTTCAGAAAGTCAATCGAGGATAATAATTTCAATTTCAGAAGAGAATAGGAGTAAAGTTGAAAAAATCTTGGAAGGGAAAAATCAACCATTTTATTTTATAGGGAAAACAGGCGGGGAAAAACTTATTTTCAATAAAAAATTTACTTTTGAATTGGCTCAGCTTTCAGATATATATTACAACACAATTTCGCGAATTATGAATGAATAAAAAATCGATTTTACAAAACATTTATAAATCGAATTTATATCGTAAGTTTAGAAAGTTAAAGTTAATACTCCAATATATTCCGACTTTCAAAAAAATAAAAAGCTTTGTTGTGTATTACTTCGGGGGGCTAATACAACGCACGGATGAGCATCATGCTTATTTGCTTGCCGGTGGACTTGCATTTTCTCTTTTTGTCTGCATTATTCCTTTCGTTCTAATTATTTTTTCGCTGCTTGGCAACATATTAAATTCACATAATATGCAATTTCAGATAAATGCTTTTATCGACACAATAATTCCTTACGATAATTATTCTGAACTTGCTAAAAAATTAATTTTTTCCAGGATAAACGAAGTAATCCAATATAAAAATATTGCCGGGATAGTAGGAGGCTTCGGTCTGTTATTTGCCGCGAGCGGTTTGTTCAGCAGCATGAGAACCATTCTGAATAAAGTGTTCGGGGCGAAAGGGGATGAATCTTATCTCTGGGGCAAGCTAAAAGATTTTGCTCTTGTCTTTATGGTAATCCTAATTTTTTTACTTACCACCATTTTAACGCCCCTGTTAGATGTCGTTAAAGAAATTACAGAACAATTCAATATCCTTCATTTTTTATCGGTTGGAATCTTTGAACATTTCATTATTTCTGTTTTATCGCTGGTTTTAATTTTTATAGTTTTTTCAATCTTGTATTTTACTGTTCCTGTAATAAAAATACGGAAAAGCGTAGTTTTTATTAGCGCTTTTTGGGCTGCAATTTTGTGGGAAGCAGCCAAACAGGGATTTGGTTTTTACCTAAACCACTTTAAAACCTGGGGGGAAATATACGGCACATATACTTTCCTTGTGGTAATTGCATTTTGGATTTATTATTCTTCTATCGTATTTATAATAGGCGCAGAAATCGGCAGACTTTATGGCGATAGAAAAATACTGTCCCAGGGTAACCTAAAAAAATCCTAATTTATGTCGCAGGCTCCGGAACCACATCCGCAAGTTGAACATGAGGCATCACTTGACGGTTCATAGCTTGAAGGTGAATATCCTCCCAAAGAATTCATACTGGCACTGAATGTCGATAATAGTTTTTTGTTATTTGAAGATTTGCATTCCGGACAAACAACTTTTTCATCTGTATTAGTAGTTCTATGGAAAACATCAAATTTAGTGTTGCACTCGGTGCATTTATATTCGTATACAGGCATTAGATTTCTCCTATAATTATTTTAAACTTTATTGAATTTAATTTTAAGCATGCTTTTCCCGATTTTTCAATTATTCTCTACGTTCGTTCTTAATAATACCATTAGATGATTAAATTAGTCGTTGGATTCTAATTAAAAAATTAACTTGACAAATGATACCTTTGTCGTTATCTTTAATCAGACAATAAAATCTGATTACAAAATGACAGTTATCTTTTCTAAAAAATGTGAATATGGATTGCAGGCGGTTCTTTATCTCGCAGCAAAGAATAATTCCGTTGTTATTAGCTCTGAAGAAATTTCTGACAAACTAAACATACCTAAAGAATTTATATCAAAAATATTGCAAGGTTTAACAGAAAGCGGCTTGGTTTATTCTAAAAAGGGCAAAAGTGGCGGATTTGCTTTGGCTAAAGAACCCAAAAAAATAAGGTTGATAGATATTGTTACTGCAATAGATGGATTAGGAATGTTTGATAATTGTGTGTTAGGCTTTCCGCAATGTTCTCCCGACCATCCTTGCCCACTGCATGAGAAGTGGGGTGCATTAAGAACTAATGCTTATAATATGCTTACTGAGGAAACCCTTGACCAACTGAAAGAAAAGACTCTAAAAAAAATTGGATATATTGGACACAAATAAAATTTTTTGATATTAAATCGGACAAAAACATCCTAAATGAAAGAGAAGAAAAAAATCATTCGTAATGGTGAAAAACCGGTACAGCAATACCGGTTTTATGTCCAAATTGCCTTTGCGCTCCTTTGCGTGTGGATTGGAGTGCAATTCTATCTTTTTACACGCTTTTTAGAATCCAATGGAACTGCCACTTTTTATAACCGTCCTCCGGGAGTAGATGGTTTTTTGCCTATCAGTTCGATGATGAGCTTTTATTATTTTGTATCTACCGGTCATATCATTCGGTCGCACCCGGCTGGATTATTTATTTTTGCTGCTATAGTTTTGCTGTCTCTTGTTTTTGGAAAGGCATTTTGCAGTTGGCTATGTCCGGTGGGATTCCTCTCGGAGCTAATCGGAGATTTTGGAGAAAAAATTTTTAAGGGAAAAATAAAAATTCCAAAATGGTTAGATTATCCGCTAAGAAGTTTAAAATATCTTATGCTCGGATTTTTATTTTATGCCGTTTTTGTATTGATGGATATGGTGGCTGTTAAAGCATTTCTCGAAAGTCCATACAATCAAGTTGCGGATTTGAAAATGTACTATTTCTTCGCAGATATTTCAAAAGCATCGTTAATAATTCTTGCTTCACTTTTTGTACTTTCGGTCGTAATTAGAAATTTTTGGTGCCGGTATCTTTGTCCTTACGGCGCTCTCCTTGGGCTTGTTTCATTTTTAAGCCCACATAAGATTAAGCGCAATCCGGTAAGTTGTATTGACTGTGGATTATGCGCTAAAGCTTGTCCGGCTAAAATAAAAGTCGATAAAGTAATCACCGTTGTATCTGATGAATGCAATTCTTGTTTAAGCTGTCTTGATGTTTGTCCTGTTGCTGATACTCTCGATCTGAAATCAATATATACAAAAAAGAAAATTTCTAAAGTAAATGTAGCTATAAGTATCGTACTTATCTTCATGGCAGTAACGGGGATTGGAATGGTGACCGGAAATTGGCAAAACAATATTACTAAACAGGAGTATTTGGTTCATTACAAAATGATGGATAGCTATGGACATCCGACAGGTACCGCGGCTGTAAAGGAGTTTAAGGAAGAATCGAATAAGAATGAGTCATTAACTAAAAATAAACCAGCGCAATATAATATTCGCGAAAAGTAAAATTAAATTTCGAATAGGAGTATAAAAATAAAAATGGATAATAATAAAAGTATTACGTTATCTCAATTAGTGAAAAATGATGTTCATGCAGCAGAAGTATTGGAAAAATATCATCTCGATTTCTGTTGCAACGGAAACCGTCTCTTCGATGAAGCGTGCAAAGCAAAAGGCTTGGACTATGATGCTATTCTCTCTGAAATTGAAACTAAAAATAGTAATACTAAAAATCAAGAGTTAAAATTTAATCAGTGGGAATTAGATTTTCTGGTAGATTATATCATCAACAATCATCACCTATATATTAAGCAAAGCGGGACGGCTATAAATGCTCACATCGATAAGGTAGCTTCCGTTCACGGGAAAAATCACCCTGAAACAATTGAAGTTGCAAAATTGTTTTCCATTATTCATAAGGACTTAAAACAGCATATGATGAAAGAGGAGATGATTCTTTTTCCTTATATTAAATATCTTGGAAAAGTAAAAAACGGAGCAGCATCGTTTGAAGCTCCCTATTTCAGTACGATTGTTAATCCAATTAATATGATGGAAGCCGAACATCAATCTGCAGGAGATGTTTCAGCTCAGATAAGAATGCTGACAAGTAATTTCGCTCTTCCACCCGAAGCTTGTAATACTTATAAAATTTCTTTCGGTGAATTAAATGAATTTGAGATTGATCTTCACAGGCATGTTCATTTAGAAAATAATATTTTGTTTCCAAAAGCAATTAAGTTGGAGAAGGAAATATTTGATAGGTAGTATATTCTTAATTGTTTATTGCAGAGAAATTTTAGTTTGCTAAACGCTTGAAATGTTTTCAAGTTTAAGTCTAAATTCAAGTTTAAGAACTGGTTAAGGTATCATATTGTTTGGCAGAAACTGTTTACCTTTTTTATTAAGCGGTAATAAGATAACTTTGATAGAAAATTTATATTCACTTTATTACATCGAGGTTATATGGCGGAGCACAAAAGTCTTCATTCAATTTCGCACGATCATTTTCATAGTATGATGATAACCCAAATCATTAGAAAAGATAGTTCTGTTGCTAATGATTTTCTTAGAAATATTGAGGATAAGGTAAATTATACTATTCACTTCTATGACCAAGAGCTAGTAAACCATTTTTATCTCGAAGAGCAAATCCTTCTGCCTCTACTAAAAGGTATTTCCAAAGAAATAGATGAAATATCGAATAGGCTTGTTGATGAACATAACTTTATAACTGAATTAGTCGATGAGCTTAAATTCAAAACTGATCTTGAAAATAAACTTGACAGAATATCCAAAGTTCTTGAAGCACATATCCAGTTCGAAGAAAGAGTGTTTTTTCCTAAAATCCAGGAGACTTTAAGCAAAGAAGAGCTTGCCGCTCTTGCCCATAAGCTTCACGAAAACGGTTATGAGAATATTTATAAGTATTAATTATTAGACTTATTATCTGCAAATTTTCTTTTGTTTATACCCTCTGTGTATTTATTTTTACCAATAAAAAGATCATTATGAATGAAATAATTCTAAATATTTATTTAATAATAAATAACGGTTATGTCGTAGGGTTTCGCGCTGTCGGGTACGAGAAAGAAGGCGGTGATGATAATAAAATTAGTTTTCTGAAAAGTAAAGTAGAAGATGATTTTTCAAAAGCATTTCACTTTGATGCTCCTGTAAATAAAAAGGGTAAGTTTATGAAGTATCCAAAATTTGCTAAGCTTGAAAAACAAGGGATGCAATATCAATTATTTGAAGAGATATTTGAAAAGTTTGAAGTGCTGCAGAATCCTTTAGTTTGCGTTACTCCTGTCGTCGATGGAAAAATCCTTGCCGGAGCTTAATACATATGGGTTCTAATTTTATAAGCTTAGTTAAATTGACAACAGAAACTATCTCCGGTTTTATGATAAATTTTATGGAGCGATGAATGAAAAAATTGGTTATATTTTTTTTAATCTTTTACACTTTATTTACTATGGGAGAATCTAAACTCGAATTTGTTGGGAATATAAAATCGCATAAGATCTCTGGAGACACTATATCGTTTGTATTGAACAATGCTTTGCTTAATGTTTATGTTGTTGAAAATAATATAATACGGTTTCGATATACCGAAGATAAGGAATTTTCCAAGGCTCCTTCTTATGCAGTAATAAATAGCGCTTTAAAAAAAGAAAATTTCACTTTTACAGATAAGGGCGAATATTTCCTTTTAACTACTAAAGAATTAAATGTTGAGATTTCAAAAAATCCATGCCGCATTTCTATATACGATAGCAAAATGAATTTGATAAATGAAGATGAAAAAAGCTTTGGGGTTAGCTTTGATGAAGACAAAGTTAAATGCTATAAAAAACTATTTAATGATGAAAGTTTTTTTGGCTTGGGAGAAAAAACAGGCGGCTTGAATAAAAAAGGAAACCAATACACAATGTGGAATACGGATCATCCTGCTTACGATAATACTTGGGACCCGCTTTACGTTTCAATTCCTTTCTTCATCGGCGTTAGAAATACTAAAGCTTACGGTATTTTTTTCGATAATACCTACAAATCATATTTTAATATGGGCGCAAGCAACAACAGATTTTACTGGTTCGGTGCAGACAATGGAGAAATGAATTATTATTTCATTTACGGCCCGGAAATAAAAAAGGTTATCACGTCCTACACTGAGCTTACCGGGCGAATGCAGCTTCCGCCAATGTGGGCGCTTGGCTATCAGCAAAGCAAATGGAGTTATTGTCCGGAATCAACTGTCAAAAGAACTGCTAAAACTTTTAGGGAAGAGAAAATTCCATGCGATGTAATTTATCTCGATATAGATTATATGAATGGTTACCGTGTTTTTACATGGAATAAAAATCGGTTCCCTAATCCTGTTAAAATGCTGAATGATTTAAAAAATGAAGGTTTCAAAATTATTCCCATCATCGATCCCGGAGTTAAAGCCGATACTGGTTATTTTGCTGCAAAAGAAGGTCTTTCAAAAAATCTTTTTGCAAAATATCCTGACGGAGATGTTTATCAGGGTGAAGTCTGGCCCTCATGGGCTTACTTCCCGGACTTCACAAAAAAGGAAGCGAGAGACTGGTGGGGCGAAAAACTTTCCACTTTGCTTAAAGATGGTGTCTCTGGCTTCTGGAATGATATGAACGAACCGTCAGTATGGGGACAGGCTTTCCCGGATTTGGTTCAATTTAATGATAATGGCTACGGAGCATCACATAAAAAAATCCATAATGTTTATGCGCTTGAAGAAGCCAAAGCAACATTTGATGCTTTCCAAAAATATTCTCCTAACGAAAGACGTTTTTTGCTTACACGTGCAGGCTTTTCGGGGATTCAAAGATATTCTGCTGTCTGGACGGGCGATAATGTGGCTAGTGAAGAGCATTTAAAGCTTGCCTGTTTAATGCCGCTTGGTATGGGAATAAGTGGAATTTCTTTTGTCGGTTCCGATGTAGGCGGATTTATAGGTCTTCCATCTCATAGACTTTATACACGGTGGATGGAGCTTGGAGCGTTTACTCCTTTTTTCCGCGGGCATTCGGTTATAAATCAAAACGATAAAGAACCATGGGCGTTTGGTGTTGAAGTTGAGAATTGGGTAAGAGATATAATTTCTCTTAGATATAGACTTCTACCGTTTTTTTATAATGAATTTTATAATTCAAGCATCTCGGGATTACCGATAATGCGCCCGATGTTTTTAGATTTTCAAAACGATAACGAATGCTATTCTGTTGAATCGCAATATCAATTTATGATCGGAGACAATTTATTGGTGGCTCCGGTGGTTAGTGAAACAGACAATTTCAAAAAGTTGTATTTGCCTAAAGGAAAATGGATAGATTGGTGGAATAATAAAGTTTATAACGGCAATCAATGGATAATTGTCGATGCCCCCATTTATCAAATTCCTTTATTTATTAAAAAAGGCGGCTTCATTCCGATGCAGGATGTTGAGCAGTTTACAGGTCAAAAGAAAATGGAAGAACTTGAAGTGGATATTTTTCCAGCTACGTCAAGTAATTATTCTTTGTATGAAGATGACGGGATAAGTTACGATTATAAAAATGGTAAATATTCAATTACAAGCTTTGAATCCAATTTAAGTGATACCAGTGGCGTTATTTCAATTAAACATGATTACAATAAATTTAATTCCGGAAGAAAAGATTATTTACTAAAGATTTTAAACACCGGAAATGTCTCGAATGTTTTTGATAATAAAACCAAGATACAAAAATATTCCAGTCAAGCAGAATTAAGAAATTCCATAGCCGGTTTCTACTTTGATGAACGGGCGAAAATCCTTTTCGTAAAAGTAGCTAATGAAAAAAACATAAAAGTTCAATATGATTTTTAACTATAAAACATATTTAGAGTAGATTTTATGAAAGTCACTAAATTATTTTTAAGTTTTTTATTTTTAATAATATTCATCAACAAATTGTCAGGAGCAGTTTTGTTTATTAGTGATCAAAGTAAATCGCATGCAACCATTGTTGAGACAGGCGATAAGTCAAAAAAGAAAGATTTAGATAAATATTATTCGACAAAAACATTGGGCTCGTTCGTTGAAAATGGGAAAACTTATTTCAGATTGTTTTCTCCCGATGCTGAAAAAGTTACGCTGATAACTTACCGGCATCCCTGGGACTCTACAGGCAGCGAATATGAAATGAAGTGCGATAATGAAGGCGTTTGGGAGACTTCAATTGAAGGTGAGCAATATGGTTTGTTTTACGGTTATAAAGTTTTTAATCCCAACCATCCGGCTACTAAAAACGTAATCTGCATTGATCCCTACACAAAAGCAGTGGCATCTTATAATACTTATTTTACTCCGCGAAGATCAATCGTAGTAAAAGAAGGAAATTATAACTGGGAAGGAGATCATTGGATTCAAAGGGATTGGCGCGACTTGATAATTTATGAAATGCATATCCGCGATATGACGGCTGATCCGTCATCCGGTTCTGATAAACCTGGCACCTATCAAGGCTTGATTGAACATGGGAAAACAGGCGGAATAGATTATATAAAAAAACTTGGAGTTAATACTGTAGAACTTTTACCTTCACAAGAATTTGCTAATATTGAAATTCCTTATAAAGATTCCCTCGATGGAAGATATAATATTTGGAACCCTTATGAAAGAAACCATTGGGGATACATGACTGCAGCTTTCTTTGCACCCGAATCATATTACAGTGATACTGCAAAAAATTTGGAATGGAATACGTGGAGCGGGATTTCCGGTAGACAAATAAACGATTTCAAAGATATGGTAAAGGCATTTCATAAAGATGGAATCGGAGTGATTATGGATGTTGTTTATAATCATCTTTCCGAATATGAACTTGGAAATCTTAAAGAGATTGATAAGGATTATTATTTCCGCCTCGATAAAAATGGAAATTTTATTAATCAAAGTGGTTGTGCTAATGATTTAAAAACCGAGCGACCTATGGTAAGAAGATTAATCGTAGACAGTATTCTCTACTGGATGAAAGAATATCATGTCGACGGCTTCCGCTTTGATTTAGGAAAATTAATTGATTGGCAAACAGTTGAAAAAATTATTTATGAAGCAAAGAAAATTAATCCGTACGTTGTAATAGTCTGCGAACCGTGGGGCGGTGGTTATGATCCGGAAGGTTTTTCTTTGCGCGGTTGGGGAAGCTGGAATGACCAGATAAGAAACGGAATTAAAGGAGAAAATCCAATTAATGGTCTTGGTTGGATCTTCGGTAAGTGGTTTGGTAACAATAACCCCGGTAGAATTAAAAGTTATGTGAACGGAACTCTAGTTCGCGATAAATTTGGGTTATTTCTAAAGAAAGAACATTCTGTGAATTATCTTGCTTCGCATGACGGCTATACGCTTGGAGATTTTATCCGTATTGCTACTAAATCTGTTTCCCCTGATGAAATTATTAAAAATGTAAACTCTTTTGTAAAACTTACTCCTCTTGAATTAAAATTAAACAAACTTGCTGCTTTATTCTTACTTACGTCTCAAGGTATAACGATGATTCAGGAAGGAGATGAATTTGCAAGAACAAAAGTTATTCCTTATCACGAAAACATTCCTGATCCCAATAAAGGAAAGATTGATAATAATAGCTACGACAAGGATAATGCTACAAATTACATTAACTATAAACATGTAGAAATAAATTCTAATCTTGAAAATTATTATAAAGGATTGATAAATCTCCGTGAAAAATATTCTTCATTCCGCCGTGCTAAATATGATGAAGTAAAATTCTTTAATATAACAGATAATCCTTTCGCACTTGGCTATAATGTAAAACATGACGGTGAAAATTTCATTGTTCTTTTTAATGCAAACCCTAACAAGGAAGAAGAGTTTATTTTACCTGAAGGTAATTGGGAAGTACTTGTAAACGAAGATAGAGCCGGTATTATTAAACTCGGCGAAGAGTCGGGAAATGTTGTACTTAAGCCAACATCCGGTATGGTCTTGATGATGAAATAATTATTAGGATGCTGAAGCTTTTAACGAATGACCTTTTCCGGCAGCAATCTTTCTGCCCATTGAAGAAATAGAATTCTCCAGACAATCGGGACATTGTAATGGATTATCTTTCACGCATTTCTTGTTTGGATATATAGAATATTTTTCACGGTAAGGATTCGGAGTAAAGTTAGGCATTATTACATTGGCTCCGACTTGTAATCCCTTTTCTCTTCCGTATTCATCAAGTGTTGCAATTGCGGTAGTTGCAGGTATGTGGACATTCTTTAAAACTATTCTTGCTACAGCCATAACTTTTAATGTTAAGTTAATGTCGGCATTTTTCTGCTTGCGGTACGGTGTTTCCGGTGAGGCAATAAAAGGACTGAAAGATGCCATGTCAAGGTCTAATTCCCTGCACAAAATAATATCTTCTGCTATATCCTTTATGTTTTGCTGGGGAAGCCCGATAATATTTCCGCTACCTATTTGATAGCCAATTGATTTTAAATAAAAGAGATGGTCGATTCTATCTTGTAAGCTTTGATTAAGATGATAAGATGCATAAAGTTTTGGGTTAGCGGTTTCATGTTTTAACAGGTAGCGATCGGCTCCCGCAGTTTTCCAAAGTTTGTAATCTTCAAAATTTCTTTCACCCAGGCTCAGAGTTATTGCAACATCTAACTTTGCTTTAATTGAAGAAATAATATCCGCAATGATTTTCCCGGTAAATAAAAAATCTTCACCGGATTGCAGAACAATAGTTTTTATTCCCAAATCCGAAATCGTTTGAGCAGTTTGAATAATTTCATCTTTACTCATCCGGTATCGGTCTAAGTTTGTATTACTTTTTCTGAGACCGCAGTAAAGGCAATCCTGTTCACAGTTATTCGAGAACTCAATTATTCCGCGAAGATAAACTTCATTACCACAATAAATTTTCCTAATCTCATCGGCTTTGCTGTAAATCGATTGAACTTCATACCAATCCTCGGTTTGAAGAAGAGAAATAATATCATCTTTACTAAATTCTTCCTTATTTAATATATCAATTACCATCTTAATTCTATTTTCTTAAACTTACACTTGAACTTTCTTAATGCTCAAGCCCAATAATATTTGTTACAAATACACATCTCTTTCGCCGTTGTCAACTCTTTCAATCATCTGTTCTGCCTTATTTCTAATCGTTCCTTCTAATTTATTTACTTCATTCTCAAAAAATTCATATGCGATTTCTTTAGTGTTATTAGAAGCAAAATCATTCAAATATTCTTTGAATGTAGCCATAGCGTTAGGAACGCAAATCTTCCCGATGTTTGCTGACTTAGCAAGTTCCATAAATCGATCGCCTGTTCTGTTTGATCGATAGCAGGCTGTACAAAAGCTAGGCATGTAACCAAGAGTTGTGCAGTCCCTTACAACTTCATCCAAACTGCGATGATCGCCAAGTTGAAATTGTTCAAGGGAATGCTCAGCCAAGCGTTCGCGAGATTCTTTATAACTTCCCGGGGCTGTCCTGCTTCCAGCGCTAATTTGTGATACTCCCACAGAAAATAATTCTCTTCTCAATTCAGCACGTTCTCTCGTAGATAAAATTATTCCTGTGTAAGGAACGGCAAGACGAATAACAGCAATAATTTTTTTAAATGAAATATCATCAACAAGATACGGGGGATTGATTGCCGCTGGCGCATTCAAAGCAGGCTCTAATCTCGGAACTGAAATTGTGTGGGGGCCCACACCGTATTTTGAGTCTAAATCAAATGCGTGAGATAAAAGTCCAAGTGTTTCAAATTTATAATCGGCTAACCCGAATAGCGAACCTATCCCCACATCATCTATACCTGCCTGCAATGCCCGGTCCATTGCAAATAAACGCCATCCAAAATCAGATTTCGGGCCTTCGGTATGCATTTGTTTATATGTTTGATAGTGATAAGTCTCCTGAAAACATTGGTAAGTTCCGATTCCAAAGCTTTTTAGCTTCTTAAAATCCTCAAGAGTTAGCGGTGCAACGTTTACGTTCAGCCTTCTTATGTTGTTTCCGTTAAAATCAATTTTATAAATTCTTTCAATTGCTTTTCCTATAAAATCTACCGCCGACATCTTAGGATGTTCGCCAGCAACGAGTAAAATTCTTTTCTGACCTTGATGAACTAAAATTCTTGCTTCTTCTTCAATCTCGTCCAGGGACAAGGATTTTCTCTCAAGTTCGTGATTATCTTTCCTAAAGGCGCAGTAAAGGCAATTATTAACGCAAAGGTTGGTAAAATAAAGTGGGGCAAAAAGGACTAATCTATTTCCGTATATAATTTCTTTTACTTTCTTAGCAATTTTAAATAGCTCAGCCAATAATTCCGGCGACTCAATATTAAGCAGAGCGGTGCTTTCCAGCAAGGTAAGTCCCTTAGCCTCAGAAGCTTTACTTATAACATCAAGCTGAAAATGTTCGTCGTGAAGCTTTTCATTTTGTAGTAGTGAGTTGATATAATTTTCATCTATAAAATACATTTTCTTTCCTCAGGATAAATTTATCTAATCAAAGTTTTATCATAAAATTTGCTAAACTTTCTTATCTAAAAAGTTAATCGTCAATAAATATACCATCCTAATCTGCTAATTTCATAAAAAAACATTAACATTTTTAGCAATCATTTCTAATAAGAGAGAAGATTTTTCCTAAATGTAAGTAGAAAAACTTAAGAAAAAGCCAAAAACGGGGATTATTTTAATCTTAAAGTATAATCCTTATGGAACACTTTTTGACCTTTCGAAAAGAAAAAATATTTATGCGACAAGAATTTGACTCAATTGGTACTTTATTACTGCCTGATGATGCAGTTTACGGCATACATGCGTTTAGAGCCTTAGATAATTTTCCAATGACAAATGAGCGTGTCAATCTTCATCTAATAAAAGCATATTTGCTAGTTAAAAGCGCAGCAGCAGAAACCAATTATAAGCTAGGGTTTCTATCAAAAACAAAGCATGAACCAATCACTAAAGCAATAGATATTTTAATTCAAGAAACTGAAAGCGCGATTAAACGGGAATCCTTTTCGATTTTTGAAAAGATAATCGTAGATCCGTACCAGGGTGGTGCAGGAACTTCTTTGAATATGAATATAAATGAAATTATTGCAAACACCGCGCTGCAGTTGAAAGGGTTTAAATTCGGAGCTTATGAAGTTATTAACCCAATTGACGATGTAAATATGTCCCAGTCGACAAATGATACTTATCCCACGGCATTTAAAGTTGCAGCAATTTATTTATTGAGGGAGCTGACAGAATCCTTTGCTGCATTACAAAAAGAACTTCAAGAGAAGGAAAATAAGTTCGGGGGAGTGTTAAAATTAGGCAGAACACAATTGCAAGATGCAGTTCCTATTACTCTTGGACAAGAATTTGGCGCATATTCACAGGCAATTGCACGCGACCGTTGGCGTCTTTATAATGGCGAAGAGAGATTACGATCTGTAAATCTCGGCGGTACAGCAGTCGGAAATTTTATTTCCGCAGAAAGAGATTATGTTTTATCGGTCAATACAGAATTAAGAAAAATTACAGGGCTTCCGATAGCAAAAGCTGAGGATTTGATTGACGCGACTCAAAACCTTGATGTTGTTGTTGAAGTGCATGGGCTAATTAAATCGGGCGCTATTTCACTTATAAAAATTTGCAACGACCTAAGATTATTATCAAGCGGTCCGCAAGGGGGGATTGGTGAAATAAATTTACCTCCTATGCAAGCCGGCTCAAGCATAATGCCGGGGAAAGTCAATCCTGTAATTTTAGAAAATGCCATACAAGTAGCAGAACTCGTTAAAGGGCATGATGTTGTAATATCTAATTTGGCAGGAGCAGGAAATCTTGAACTCAATTCTTTTCTCCCCCTTATTGCTCATTTGTTTCTAAAATCTATGGAAATGCTTAGAGATGTTAATTATAATCTTGCACAAAAATGTATCTCCGGGATTACAGTTAATGTCGAAAGATGTCGCCAGAATTTATTAAACTCGACTGCTACTGCCGCATCCCTAATAACAAAATTTGGCTATGATAAAATTGCAGAAGTAGTAAAATATTCTGAAACGAAAAAAATTCCTTTTATTACCGCTTTAAAAGAAAAAAGGATTCTTAATGATAAAGAACTTTTAGAATTTCTATTAAAACAAATCGGGGTAATAAATGAACAGCGTTCCTAATTCTGAAAGAAGACATATTGCCTTTGTCGGCAGAAGAAACGTTGGTAAATCTTCTTTGGTAAATGCATTTATCGGGCAGGATTTGTGTATAGTGAGTGAAGTTGCGGGTACTACTACTGACCCGGTAAAGAAAGCAATGGAACTTCTACCATATGGTCCAATTGTTCTTGTTGATACTGCGGGAATCGATGATGCAGGTGAGCTTGGTGAAAAAAGGATCAGCAAAACGATTAAGGCAATTTCATCCTCAGATTTTGCGATTGTGGTTTTAGATGCACGTGAACAACTTTCGCCAAAAGAATGGGAATTATTTACCTATCTTAATAAAATTTCAATCCCTTATGTTATAGCTGTTAACAAAATTGAGTTTGGGGTTAACCAGATACTTCTTTCTGAAATTAAATGGCTTAATGGTACGCATTTTGAGGTTTCGTGCGCTGAGAACGTGGGTATTGATACTTTAAAACGAAAAGTAGTAAGAATGCTTCCAAACGAAATTGGTCCCCCTCTTATTTCCGATCTGGTAAGTCAGGGTGATGTTGTTGTTCTTGTTGTGCCGATTGATCTTGGTGCTCCTAAAGGAAGGTTAATTCTTCCGCAGGTTCAAACGATAAGAGAAGCGCTTGATGAAGATACTATCGTTATTGTCGCAAAGGATAAAGAACTTCGCTCGGTGCTTTGCAATTTAAAAAATCCACCGGATATGGTAATAACAGACAGCCAGGCAATAATGCGTGTTGCCGCCGATGTTCCGGAAAATGTTAAGCTTACTACTTTCTCCATTTTAATGGCACGGCACAAAGGCGATCTTCAAACTTTTGTTAAGGGGTTAAGGGCAGTTGATGAGCTAAAGGATGGGGATAAAATTTTGATTGCCGAAGCTTGTTCTCATCATGCGCAGGAAGATGATATCGGAAGAGTAAAAATTCCCAGGTGGCTTCGACTTCACACCAAAAAGGATTTGCAGTTTGATGTTAACAGCGGGATTGAATTTCCAAATAATTTAACGGATTATAAACTCATTGTTCATTGCGGCGGGTGCATGTTAACCCGGCGCGCAATGCAAATGAGAATAAAGGAATCGCAAATCTTTGATGTACCTATTGTTAATTACGGAGTTTTAATTTCGTACATGCATGGGGCAATTCCTCGCGCACTCCTTCCATTTGATGAAGCGGTTCAAGAATGGGAGAAAAAGTAGAAATTGATATTATTAAATCAAGGTACACAATCTTATTTCTCCATTATTCCAACATTCCATTACTCCAAAGTGAAGTCCTGCGTAAGGTGAATTATTGTAATATTAAAAAGAAGAGTGATTGAGTACCAGTGGAACTCCCGGCATCATCAAAATATATAATACCCACATTGTCAAGCCAACAGAAATAGGGATGGAAAGATTATCATCCGCAAATCCGAAAGAAATATTTTCTACAATAGCTCCAACCGCTGAAGCTATAATCCCAATATAATATTCTATTGCCAATCCGGAAATCTTTGGTGTAAACATTATTACTAAGCAGGCACTAATAAAAAACGCAATGGTTCCTTCCAGACTTTTGGAGAGGAATTTGTGCTTGCCGAATTTTCGTCCGATCAAAGCAGCCATTGAATCGCTAACAATCAAAATTGTAAATGCCGTTATAAAAAAGACTTTCGGAAATATAATCGCACAAATCAAAGCAGAAATGAAAACATAAGTTGCGCCGTTCAAATTTTTTTTCTTATTATCTACTTCGTGACGGCGCAGAAGAAATCCGAAGAATTTATAAAAGAACTTTCCGAAATCAGGGTTGAAATGGCGGCTTAAATCAAGGAATATTGCAAAAGCAGTAATAATGCTCAATATAATTATTGAGTCGGTGCGGGGAATGAAATAATAAAGAATAGGGATTGAAAGAGAACAGAGATGAATTAGTTTTCTAACTACTTCATCTCTGTAATTAATAGTGCCTTGATCAATTGGAGTCATCTTGAAGTGTTGATTCTTTTGGTTTTCTCTGTTCTATTAATTTCTTAACATGTTCGGGAATTTCGTCAACATCCTTGATTACCTCACCGTTGCCGTTTTTATTCACAGGCGGAAGTTCTTCACCTTTAATTAGTTTGTCAATCTCATCACCGTCAAGAATTTCTCTTTCAAGCAATTCCTTTGATAACGTGTGAAGTAGTTCAATATTCTTCGTAAGAATTTTTTCTGCGTCTTGCATTGCTGCCGTAACAATTGCTCTTACTTCTTCGTCAATATCAATTGCGGTTCTTTCACTGTAATCCTTGTGCCGCTGAATTTCCCGTCCTAAAAATATTTCTTCTTCCTTTGCACCGTAGCTAAGAGGACCCAGCTTGTCGCTCATTCCCCATTCGCATACCATTTTGCGGGCAATGCTTGTAGCTTTTTCAATATCATTTCCTGCGCCGGTTGTATAGTGGTTGAAAATAAGTTTTTCTGCAGCACGACCGCCAAGCGCATAAGTTATAACCGATTCAAGATATTCTTTAGAATAAGTATGTTTCTCATCTATCGGTAAATAGCTTGTAACGCCGAGAGCTCTTCCGCGTGGAATAATTGTAACTTTATGAACCGGATCAGCTTCAGGGAGCATCCTTGCAACAAGAACGTGACCAATTTCGTGATAGGCAGTAGTTTTCTTTTCCTCTTCGGAAATGATCATACTTTTTCTTTCCATTCCCATCATCACTTTATCTTTGGCTTCCTCAAAGTCAATCATTTCGACTTTCTTTTTATCTTTTCTTGCAGCCAAAAGCGCAGCTTCATTTACGAGGTTTGCTATGTCGGCACCTGCAAGCCCCGGCGTTCCCTTAGCAAGTACTTCGAGATTGACATCAGGATCAAGAGGTATATTCCTTACGTGTACTTTAAATATTCCTTCTCTTCCTTTAACATCGGGACGGTCAACTACTACCTGGCGGTCAAACCTTCCGGGTCGTAAGAGTGCAGGATCAAGAACATCAGGGCGATTTGTTGCGGCAATAATAATTACACCACTGTTTTGTTCAAAACCGTCCATCTCTACAAGAAGCTGATTAAGAGTCTGTTCTCTTTCATCGTGCCCGCCGCCAAGTCCCGCACCTCTATGTCTGCCCACTGCATCAATTTCATCTATAAAAATTATACATGGCGCATTTTTCTTCCCTTGATCGAACAGATCTCTAACGCGGCTAGCACCGACTCCTACAAACATTTCGACAAAGTCTGCTCCGCTTATTGAAAAGAACGGAACGCCTGCTTCGCCGGCAACAGCACGAGCGAGAAGAGTTTTGCCGGTTCCCGGAGGTCCTAGCAACAGGACACCGCGTGGAATTTTTCCACCCAACTTTTGAAACTTGGTAGGCTCTTTTAGGAATTCAATAATTTCGTGCAGCTCAAGTTTTGCTTCGTCTGCCCCGGCAACATCCTTAAAGGTAATTTTTTGATTAGCTTGAGTAATTAATTTTGCTTTACTTTTTCCGAAAGAAAAAATTCCTCGTGTGCCTCCTGCTCCCCCTTGCATTCTCCGCATAACTAAAAACCAAATACCGATAAGAAAAACCCACGGTAAAAATCCGATTAATATATTCATCCATTCGCTTGATTCTTTATCAAAAGAATAGTTGATTTTTTTACTTTGCCAAATTGCTTCTTGATCTCTAATAATTGGTTCCGGCAGGTAAACAGAAATATATTTAACCTTTGTACTTCGACCGTCAATTGTCATAGCAGTATCTGTCTTGAGTTCTGCTTTGAAATAATAATCGTTAACGTCCGACTTGATAATTTTCGCTTTCAATATCTGGTCTGAATTAACTAATTTTTCATATTCACCATATGAGACGGTTGTATAATTTGTGGTGTTGGTTTTGAATAACTGCATAATAATTACTGCGGCTACAATGACCGCACCCCAACCAAAAACCATTCTGATTACTTTTGACCAATCGAAATTATCATCGGGTTTGTTTGGCCCCATACCTTTTGGATTTTTTTGTGGTGGCTTATTTTCTTTGTTGTTTTCAGACATAAAAAATTTAATTTTGTTAATATCCATTATTTATTAATCTCCGTCACTTAAAACATAAATTGATCTAAGATTCCGGTACTTTTGTGCATAATCTAGTCCATATCCTATTACAAATTTACTTGGAATTTCAAAGCCAATATAATCAATTTTTACATTATATCTAAGGCTTTTAGGCTTTAGCAGAAGCGAGGCTACCCTCATGCTTGCCGGTTTGTGAGGTGCAATAAGTTCTTCAATATATTTCATTGATAAACCGGAATCGACTATGTCTTCAACGATTATTATATCTCTGCCGGTTACATCACAATTAAGCTCTTTAATAAGTTTTACAGTGCCGGATGAAATTTTTGCATCACCGTAACTTGATAGCTTGAAAAAGTCTACTTCACAATCTATGTTAACGTTTTTAATTAAATCTGACAGAAATAAAAATGAGCCGTTTAGAACTCCTATAAAAACCGGTACTTTTTCTTTATAATCGTTAGAGATAATTTCTCCTAGTTCCCGGATCCTTTTTTGCAAAACTTCTTCGGTTAAAAGAGGAACAAAACAGTCACTTCCGATTATTAGTTTCTCATTTACGGTGTTATTTAGTTCATGCATAATTCGTAAACCTTTTTTGTGTTATTTGTTATCTTAAATCTGTCGTCTATCCTTAATCCAACTACCCAAACAATCTTATTCCCGTTTGTCAGCACAAGCTGATCCTTCTTTTTTGAAGGTGGAATTTTTTGCTCAGCTAAAAAGTCGGAGATATTTTTTGTTCCTTTCATACCAAGCGGATAGAATTTATCTCCCGGTTTCCATTTCCTTATGGTAAATGAACTCTTGATTTTATCACCCGAAATATATTCTCTCATTTTGTTTGAAGTATACACCGGAGAAGTATTTATAATCTTTTTAATTGAAAAATCTTTACCATTGACCTTGATTGACTTCCCTAAGTTTAATTTGATGGCGATTTCTATTTTTGGTTTCTCGTTCCGGTGAATTAAAATTACATTTCTTTCCCTTATAGCGGACAGATTTTGCGAAAGTTCTTCCTTTTCGCCGGCATGTTTTTCGATCAAAAGGAGAATCTTTTTTAAGTCGATAAAAGAAGGCTGAATAAAGAAATATTTTTCTAACCCAAGTTTTATGAATTCCGCTCTTATTTCTTTTGCATTTGCACGTAGACTTTCTATTGATAATTTCAATTCTCCGTTTTGATACTTTACCACCGAGTCGAAGGAATTAGTTATCCCGGACTGAATGTATGAGTGAATGTCCTTAAATATTTCCGATGAATGTAATATGGTTTCTTCCAATGCCGGATTGAGTTTTTCTTTAATTGCCGGAATAATCTGGTTACGTAAAAAATTTCTTTCGTAGTTGCTGTCTAAATTTGAAGGATCGGTTCTATAGTTGATTTTATTTTGCTCAAGATAAGAAAGTATTTCTTCTTTCGTTAAGCTAATTACCGGGCGAATAATATTTCCGCGTCTGAAGGGAATGCCGGAAATTCCCCTTAAACCAGCGCCTTTAATTAAATTGAGCAATACTGTCTCGGCATTGTCGCTGCAATTATGCGCAGTGGCAATTTTGTTATACCCATACTTCTTCGAAATTCGTTCAAATTCGGAATATCTGATTTTTCTTCCGGCTTCTTCGATTGAGATTTTGTTTTTCTTAGCAAAGGATTTAACATTTTTCACGGAAGCATAAACGGAAATTCCGAAATCATTCGCAAGCCGGCGGCAAAAATTTTCATCTTCAACTGCTTCTTTACCGCGCAGCAAATGGTTTATGTGGACTGCGCCGATTTCAATCTTAAATCTTTTTTTATATTTAGATAAAAAATTAAGAAGAAATACGGAATCAGGTCCTCCGCTTAATGCCACTAAAATCTTATCACCTTCTTGGATTAAACCTTTTTCATCTATAAACTTGATTACCTTTTGATCAATCTTTTTCATTCATTATTCTCTCGACATATTTTCCTAGTACATCGAATTCAAGATTAACCGTATCGCCTGCTTTCCTTGTGGAAAAAATTGTTTCTTCCCAGGTGTGAGGAATTACTCCTACTGAAAAAGTATTGCCGGATAATTCCGCAACAGTCATGCTAACGCCGTCAATTGCAACCGAGCCTACATAAATTAAATATTGTCTAAATTTTTCCGGGAATGAGATTTTAACAAAATGACTGTTGGATAATTCCTTAACATCTAAAATCTCACCTGTAGTATCTACATGACCTAAAACGAAATGCCCGCCGAGCCTTGCATCGACTTTAAGAGATCTTTCAAGATTAACTTTGCCCCCGGTCTTAAGCTCACCAAGGTTTGTTTTCTTCAATGTCTCTTCAATCGCCTCAACAGAAAAGGTATTTTTTTCTAATTTAACAACCGTTAAACATGTACCATTAACGCTAATGCTGGAGCCGATTTCAAGATCGTCCAATACTTTACTTGCGGAAATAATCAACCTGTAGCCAAGACCTTCAGGGATTTTGTTTTCCAACTTTCCGATTTCTTCCACTAGACCTGTAAACATTTTAGCCTCTTAAAAGTTTTGTTTTAATAACTCATGTTGCGCTGAACCTGAACCTCGCAGTGATGGAATAATGGAAAATACCGCTCAATTCCACTACTCCAATACTCCAACCTGCCAGTAGGCACGGTCGAAAGGACAACTATTTTTGTTTCATAACGAAAATTCCGACGTAATAAAACTATCCGCATTGTCATATCGAAGGAGCTTGCCTACCGGCAGGCAGGCTTGCGACTGAGATATCCCATGTTCAACTCGGAAACCTGTGCTATACATGGGATTTCTCCTTCCTATCGGTCGTCGAAATGACAAATGTTTTTGGGCTCATTTCTCCCCGCAAACGGGGCAGGCCCTTCGCCTACAGGTTCCCAAAGAGTTCGTAACGTCAGTAAATAAGTTAAAAATATATTGTCCTAAATTCGTGTTACAAAAATAAATATTTTAAGCTAAGAAGTTAGGCAAGTAAGAAGAATTTTTATTTGGATAATTCAATCAAAACATCGTCGCCGACTTTTTCTACATTATCAATATTTATTTGAAATGCCTTATGAATATTCTTAATTCCAAGGTTGCTGAAAGTATCGACTCCCCCTCCTAATATTTTAGGCGCAATAAAGAGTGAAATGTCGTCAAACAGATTTTCCTTTATAAAACTTGACAAAAGCTTGCCTCCGCCTTCAACTAAAAGGGAAGCAATATTTATGCGTCCAATTTCCTCCAGGGCACTATGCAAATCTATCATTTTTTTTTTGTTTTCTTTAGCAAAAAGAATCTGTACGCCCATAGATTTTAGCTCATTTAACTTAGCAGTCTTCTTTATACTTTTTTCTGATGTAATAACGATTAGCTTTTTATCAGCGTTGTTTTGGAAGATCTTATAGCCGGTTTTTAATTTAAGATGTGTGTCAAGAATAATTCTTTTGGGATTCCTACCTTCAGTCAGTCTAACTGTAAGCCTTGGATCGTCTTTTTCAACTGAGCCTGAGCCGACCAATACTGCATCATACTTTGACCGCATTTGATGGACTATTTTTCGTGAGATAGATGAAGATATCCATCTTGAATTTCCGTTTACATCCGCAATTTTCCCGTCCAATGTCTGCGCGGCTTTTAAGGTAACGTAAGGAATTTTTTTGGTAATATATTTAAAGAAGAATTTATTTAACTCGGTACATTGCTTTTCAAGCACACCAACTTTTACCTCAATCCCGGAAGCCTTTAATTTTTTTATACCGCGCCCGCTTACTAGCGGATTCACATCAAGTGTGCCAATTACCACGCGTTTAATTTTCGTCTCGATTATCTTATCTACGCATGGCGGAGTATTTCCGGAATGACTGCAAGGCTCCAAATTAACATACAAAGTTGAACCTTCAACGCTTTCATGTGAAGATTCAATTGCGTTTATCTCTGCATGGTTCTTGCCATGCTTTTCATGGTAACCGACGCCGATAATTTTATCGTTTTTAATTATTATACAGCCAACAAGCGGATTTGGACTTACATTCCCCATCCCTTTTTTTGCAATCTCAATTGCAAGTTGTATGTAGGATTCATCGGTCAACAGATTAAATGATCGTTATTTTATTGATAAAATTTCAAAGTCTAATATTCCGGCAGGAGCTTTTATTTTGGCTTTATCGCCTGATTTTTTCCCAAGAAGTCCGTGCCCAACAGGTGAGGTTATAGAAATTTTCCCTGCTTGAAAATCCGCTTCTTCCGGAGAGACCAGCATGTATTCAAAAGTTTTTTGATTAGTCAAATTTTTTACTGTTACAACGGATAATATATGCACCTCGTCTGCTGCAAACTGCGAAACATCAATAACCCTTGCTCTGGAAAGTACACTTTCAAGCTTACTTATTCTAAGCTCGAAGAGTCCCTGTTCCTCCTTGGCGGCATCATATTCTGCATTTTCGGAAAGATCTCCATGTGCCCTTGCTTCGGCAATTTTAGCAGCAATGGACTTTCTTCCCCCATTCTTCATATCCTGAAGTTCTTTTTCCAGCTCTACGAGCCGTTCCTTAGTCAAATAAACAAAATTTGCATCGGACATATAGTTAACTCAAGTTGTTTAATTAGGTTTAAAAAAAATTGCCACCGCTTTTTTAGCAGTGGCAAGCGAAAATTATAAAATTTAATGAATGATGTCAAGAAAAATTTATTGGGGAAAGAAGGGGAGAAATGGAATGTTGGAGTATTGGAATAATGGAGTGATGGAATATTGGAGTGGTCCAGTATGTCATATCGAAGGAGTCATCGAGTGCCCGCCCCGTTTGCGGGGAGATATCCCACGTTCAATTCGTGTACCTGAGCTATGCAGGGGATTTCTCCTCCCTTTGGTCGTCGAAATGACAAATTCTTGTGTGTCATATCGAAGGAGTCATCGACTGAGATATCCCATGTTCAATTCGTGTACCTGAGCTATGCATGGGATTTCTCCTCCCATCGGTCGTCGAAATGACAAATTCTTGTGTGTCATATCGAAGGAGTCATCGACTGAGATATCCCACGTTCAATTCGTGTACCTGAGCTATGCATGGGATTTCTCCTCCCTTTGGTCGTCGAATGACACTCAAATATTATGAAATTTCTCTCTTTGCCTATAAGCAGGGGCGTCGACAGAGCATTTTATTTTAGCAAAACCATTTTATTAGTTTGAGAAAAATTGCCGGCTTGTACTGTATAGAAATAAATTCCGCTGGCTACTTGTTGACCGCTGTTGTTCTTTCCTGTCCATGTGACGTTGTATGTGCCGGCGTTCTGGAAATTGTCCGCAAGTAAGGCAATTTCCTTTCCGCTAATATCGTAAACAACAATCTTTACTTTGTTGGCTTGCGGAAGTGAATATTGAATTATCGTGGATGGATTAAACGGATTAGGGTAATTTTGAGATACACGAAAAGTAGTTGGGATATTTGAATTAGTATTCTGTACTCCCGTAACTGTAAGCGGAGCCGAGAACATTCCTCTTCCATGAGTAGCAGCAAAAATTGTATTGTCACTTGCACGGTAATCTAAATCAAATACTGCAACATTGGCAAGTCCGCTATTATCCTGGGTCCAGTTTGTGCCGCCATCAAAGGAAGTGAAAATACCAAGGTCTGTGCCGATAATTAAATTTTGCGGGCTATTAGGATTAACGACTAAACATTCAACAGGAATGTTTGGCAAATTACCGGAAACGTTCGTCCATGTTTGCCCATAATTTGTTGACTTGAATACTTTGTCGCCTGCAAGATAACCTGAATAAGTCGCATAGACTGTTCCGTCGTCTGTAGTAGGGTTTGTAGTTAAACTTGTGCACCAGGCTCGTGGAGTTCCATTGCTGCTTACCTGGTCAATTTCAGTCCAAATGGAATCCGCTTGTTGTGTTATCCAAATTTTTCCGTTAGTATAAGCAGCATAAATAATATTTGAATTTCCTTTTGCTACAGTGACTGCAGAAACATCGCTGTAACCATCACCAGATAAATCAGGGCTTATTGAAGTCCAATTTACTGCAGCATTGGTAGTCCTGTAAATTCTATAAGTACCGGCAACAAGTATTTGTGAATTGTTCGGATCCATCGAAACGGGAGTAATAAATAATGTCCTATCTGTAGTTTCATGAGTACTTGAATTAATAGGAATTCCTGTTTGGGCATAGCTAAAGCCAATTCCCGCCTTTATAGACTTTAGAAAAGTGAAATTTGGACGTTCCGCATAAACATTATTTGGATTAGAAAAGTCAACATTAACATCACCGCCATCTCCTCCCATAATTAGACGCCATTGACCATTAGAGGAGGACATTAGCGTATAATTATCCTGAGCTCCTCCGTAATAAGTAGTGCTGTTAAAAACAGGAGAGACAGCACCTGAGTAAAATTGTGTAATAGCTAAATTGTTATTCATTCCCGCCCACGTACTACCTCTATCAGTAGATTTATATATACCGCCATCGCAGCCAAGATATATTATATTAGGATTCGAAGGAGCAAAAACTAATGTATGAATATCCGCATGGACACTGGGCAGCGAACTCTGTGAGGCATAGGCATTTGATATTTGAGTCCAATTTATTCCATAGTTTAAGGATTTCCACGTATCAATTCCTGCAACGTATATAGCAGCGGCATTATCCGGATCAACAGTCATAGCATTATTGTACCAACCTTGATTAGCGGTGTAAGAAGGCGTTCCTTCGGAGTTTGGGCCGGGTACTATTTTTGTGCTCCATGTATTGCCCCCGTCGTTGGTAACGCACAATGAGTCAATCTCGTTAGAGTTAAGATTCATAAACGAAGCATAAACTGTTAACGGGTCTGAAGGAGACGAGGCAAGTTCTATTCTGCCGTTTGCTAATTTCTGATAGTTAAATTGGAAGGTCTTTCCTCCATCGTTACTTCGCCAAATTTGCCACTGTAGAAATAATCCACAAGAAGCGAATCTTGTTGTTGGGTTTGTATAGCTAATTACAACATCTGCGCAACTACCCATATTTCCTGTTTTTCCATAATTAGAAGGAATTGGGTTAGTAAAAGTATTGCCCCCGTCGGTAGATTTGAATAAACCATAAAGTGTAGCAGCATAAAGTGCATCGTTTGTGCTATCAATAGCAAGCCTATTCACATAATAAAAATTAGTATTGTTAGTAGAACTAAGTTGAGACCATGTACTTCCGGCATCGGTAGTTTTAAAAATACCTGCTCCTTGCATTTCGTCGTAGTTGTTGAAACCCTCTCCGGTACCGGCGTAAATAGTTTTAGGGTCTTTGGGATCCATAACCATTGAGCAAACAGCAAGGTTAGCCATTTGGTCGTCAAGAGCAAACCAGGAACTGCCTCCATCAGTAGTCTTCCAAATACCGCCGCTTACTGAACCGATGTAAACGGTATTGGGATCTGTTGGGCTGACTACAATTGCTCTGACTCTGCCGCCGATATTTCCGGGACCTAATGATGTCCAGGTTAAAGATTGAGTTGTTTTAGCCATTGCATTAGGCTGGTTAAAGGAGGCAATGTGTTTATAAGCTTTATTCCTCCAATCATTAGGAATATAACCAAGAGGAAATGCACGCTGGTCATAATACCATTTTGCGGCTTCGGCAGCATAGCCGGTTTCAAGTTCCTCATTATCTTTTATGTTGCCGTTTGAACCTTCGTCGTTTTCACTCTGTGGTTTGTTATTGGTATGAGTGAAAAGTAAAAAAGCTATTACTAATGCAGCAAGTGGGAAAGCAATATGTAGAATCCTTTTAGTCATGTTAGTCCTAATTTTTTGTATTAAAAATCTCATGTTCCGTTTTCAGTAGTATTCAGTAAAACCTCCGAGGTTTGGGAAAACCTCGGAGGTTTATATGTAAATTACTTAGAGTTTGGTTCGCTAAGAACACTACCAATAAACCATCCTTTAAGTTGAGTATAAAATATTATTGCCTTAAAAGTATCACCGGCTTTTAATTTTGCTAAGCCCAACAATCCTGCATTTTTTGGTGTGGACATAATTTGTTTATTATCATCAAGTTGAAAACTTGGAGTTAAATTGTAGTCCGCACCTTCGATTGCCATACTGTGGAAAGCAGGCGTGTTTTCGACTTTTAGTATATTTGCTTTTATCTGAAAATCTTCTTTGTCCTTAATATTTATTGAAGTTACAACTGCCGTTACCGTAGATTGATTAACCTGTATTGCGGCCGGCGCACTTGATATTGTTTTAGGAATAACAAACTTGTCTTGAATAGATTTATTCTTAGAAACATTCGAGGCACATGAAAAAAAGCTAAGGGAATAAGCTATTAAAATTAAGACTGAAATTTTCATATTACGAATTCCTTTAAAAATTCAATTATCTTTAAACTTAAAGACTAATTTAAGTAAAAAAAGTCACGTTAACCGCTAGTTTTATTTAGGTATTAAAAACCGTTGAAACGGTTAATAAATAAGGTCCTATGGTAAGCAACCCACGACTAAAGAGGTTGTGTGAAAATTAGTTTTCAAAGAATAAATATTAATATTTTTGTATAAGCTATTTTGGTTTTCTATTATTAAATGTTTTTTGTCAATTGCCCCGCCATTTATGGCGGGGATTTAATAGACAAAAAACGATATTGGCTTTAGCCACATAAACAGCACAAATGGGGCTAAAGCCCATGTATTGTTTTGATAACCCTACCCCGGCATGAATGCCGGGGCAATACAAAAACACTATATTTTAGAAACAACTTCATAATAATAATTGGAATATTTATTTATTACATTTGAATTTTCACACAGTCTCTAAAAGTCGTGGGCTACTTGAACGGAATAATATATATCAGCCGTTTTAACGGCTTACTTCAACGGCGTTCAACCTGAGTAAAAAATTATTTTTATCTATTCTAATTATTATCGTTAAATATTACTTTTAATTTAATGAAAATAAAAATTAAATAACTGTGGTAAAAGGCATCACCAAATATAAGCTTTCTGAAGAATTCGTGGAAAAGCTTGCAGCACAAACTGCCGGCTATCTTTCGACAGGGGACTTTGAAA
>JAKBMG010000045.1 GCA_021831685.1 Bacteroidota bacterium
GAGTTATTAAATATTTTTTGTCAATTGCCCCGCCATTTAGAAGCAATAAAAAGACACATTAATGTAGTCATATTTCAAAACCATAATTAGAATATTTATTCATCTCTTCTGAATTTTCACACAGCCTCTGAATGCCGGGGCAATACAAAAACACTATATTTTAGAAACAACTTCATAATAATAATTGGAATAATTATTTATTACATTTGAATTTTCACACGGCCTCTTGAAGTCGTGGGCTACTTGATCGAAACACTATAAATCAGACGTTTTAACAGCTTATCATCAACGGCGGTCTAATTGAGAACTTTTAATTACCTAAAAAAAAGGCTAACAATCATGTCAATTGCTTTTATGCCGATAAACGGAATAATCAGTCCTCCCATGCCGTAGATCCATAGATTTCGGATTAAAATACCCGTAGCACCGATCGGTCTGTATTTCACTCCTCTTAACGCAATAGGAATTAGCGCAAGGATAATCAGCGCATTAAAAATCACTGCAGATAAAATAGCAGATTCAGGATTTGTTAATTTCATAATGTTTAAAGCATTTAAGCCCGGGATAGTAACCATGAACAAAGCGGGCACTATTGCGAAATATTTTGCCACATCATTAACAATAGAAAAGGTAGTGACGTTGCCGCGAGTAATTAATAGCTGCTTTCCGATTTCAATTACTTCAAGGAGCTTTGTCGGATCATTATCAAGGTCAACCATATTAGCGGCTTCTTTAGCAGCCTGCGTACCGGAATTCATAGCAACGCCCACATCAGCCTGAGCCAATGCAGGAGCATCGTTTGTACCGTCGCCCATCATAGCGACAAGCTTCCCTTCTTTCTGTTCTCTAATTATATAGTTCATTTTATCTACAGGTTTAGCTTCAGCAATGAAATCATCGACACCAGCCTGCATAGCGATAAACTTTGCAGTTACCGGGTTATCGCCGGTAACCATAACCGTTTTCACCCCCATTTTATGCAGTCTTTTGAATCTTTCTTGAATGCCGGGTTTAATAATATCCTCAAGCTGAACGACACCGATAGCTTTTTTATTTATACCAACTGCCAGAGGAGTACCGCCGCTGCCAGCGATTTCAAGCACTCTTGAATTTATCTCATCCGCAACATGGTCGCCATTGCTTGTCCATTTTCTTATAGAGTCCCAGGCACCTTTTCTTATTTCAGTTCCGTCCTGCAGGTTAACACCACTCATTCTAGTTTCAGCGGAAAAGTTTATAAACTCTGCATTTTCAACATTCACCGGGAAAATTGAAGGGAGAATTTTTTCTGCCAGTTCAATTATTGATTTTCCTTCCGGAGTATGGTCTGCAAGAGAACTTAAAACCGTGCCTCTAATAAATTCCTCATTACTATAACCGTTGACCGGGAAAAAATTAGTAGCTTTACGATTTCCGATAGTAATAGTACCTGTTTTGTCAAGCAGAACAACATCAATATCACCTGCAGTTTCTACAGCTTTACCTGACTTAGCAATTACATTAGCTCTTAATGCTCTATCCATTCCTGCAATTCCGATAGCAGAAAGTAATCCTCCGATTGTAGTAGGAATTAGGCACACAAATAAGGAAATTAAGAAGGCAATACTAATTGAGGTTCCAGCATATTTCCCAAACGGTTCAAGGGTAACAACCACCAATAGGAAGACTAGAGTAAAGCCAGCAAGTAATATAGAAAGTGCAATTTCGTTTGGAGTCTTTTGACGATTTGCGCCTTCGACAAGAGCTATCATTTTATCCAAGAAAGTCTCGCCGGGGTCAGCAGACACTTCGACAGTAATTTTATCAGATAAAACTTTAGTGCCTCCTACAACTCCTGATTTATCAGTTCCAGCTTCTCTAATAACGGGAGCTGATTCGCCAGTTATAGCAGATTCGTCAATAGAAGCGAGTCCGTCAATAATCTCACCATCAGCGGGGATCAAATCACCTGCTTCGGCAATGTATTTGTCCCCTTTCCTTAAAGAGGAGGAACTAACAATTTCAATAGAACCGTCTTCCTGTAATTTCTTAGCCGGAGTTTCTTCGCGTGTTTTACGAAGAGATTCTGCCTGAGCTTTTCCTCTTTCTTCGGCAATCGCTTCGGCAAAGTTTGCAAATAAGATAGTAAGGAATAATAAGATAGTTATAGTCAGGTTATAGACAAAGCCAGTACCTCCATTAGTGGGTTTATTAACTCCTATAATTGTTACAGCGACCATGATTGCTGTACCTATCTCTACCGTAAACATAACCGGATTCTTAATCATGTATGAAGGATTAAGTTTTATAAAAGACTGTACGATAGCCTGCTTTACAAGCGAAGGTTCAAATAATTTGATATTACGTTTTCTTTTCATTTTGGTATAACCTATAAAATTGAAAAATGTTCTGCGATAGGGCCAACAGCCAAAGCCGGGAAAAATGACAAAGCTGAGATAACAATAATCACAGCCAGGAGTACTATTCCGAAAGCATAACTATCTAGTCTTAATGTTCCTTCAGATTCAGGTATATATTTTTTTTCAGCCAAGGAACCTGCAATAGCGACCGGACCGATGATAGGAAGGAACCTTCCAATCAACATTATTACGCCGTCCATTATATTCCAGAAAGGTACGTTCGCATTTAGACCGGTAAATTCAGACCCATTGTTTGCAGAAGCAGAGGTAAACTCATAAAGCATTTCAGAAAAGCCATGATAAGAAGGATTAGTCAACCATCCTATATTAGGGTTATGGCTTGCTATATATGCTGAAATGGCAGTTGACACCAGAATCAGGAATGGATGAAGCAGGATTATTAAAGCAGCAATTTTTACTTCCTTTGCCTCAATTTTCTTTCCAAGAAATTCAGGGGTTCTTCCGACCATAAGACCGGCAATGAAAACAGCGATGATTAAAAACATAAAAAAGTTAATAAAGCCTACGCCCACGCCACCGAAGATAGAATTTATCATCATATTCATAATATAAATTCCGCCGGCAAGAGGTGTTTGACTATCGTGATTTGAATTTGATGAACCATTTGAGGTTACGGTAGTTGAAGAAGCCCAAAAAGCCGAGGCAGCTGGACCAAATCGCACTTCCTTCCCTTCCATACTACCTGTAGTTTGCTCAATTCCCATTTCCTTTATTAAAGGATTTCCATCAACTTCAAATTTTACCGCAAGCGCTGTAAAAGAAAGGTAGACTATTGCCATCACAGCAAATATCATTATCCCAAGTCGCTTTTTGTTCAAGTAAAATCCAAAAGCAAAAACCAAAGCCATTGTGATTGCTAATATTCCCCAGCACTCAACAATGTTTGTAATATAATTTGGGTTTTCAAAGGGATGAGCTGAGTTAGGTCCAAAAAATCCACCACCGTTTGTTCCAATTTGTTTGATAGCGACTACCGGTGCTGCCGGACCAAGTGCAACCGTGACTGTATCACCTTGCACTGTCTTAATTGTTTGAGGACCTTTAAACGTATCCGGGGTTCCGTTGAGTAATAAAATTACCGCAACTACAATAGCCAAAGGAAGAAGTATTCGTGTATTACTTCTTAGCCAAAGAGAATAAAAATTTCCCAAGCCTTTGGCTTTTCTTTGGGAAAGTCCCTTAAATATTAATGCAAGAGCGGCGATACCAGTTGCAGCGCTAACAAATTGCATATAACCGACAACGAGAAGCTGCGAGAAATAAGATAGCCCAGTTTCACCGGAATAATGTTGTATATTAGTATTAGATATGAAACTGACCGCAGTATTGAAAGCCAGTGATGGCTCCATAGAACCGATACCCGCAGGATTCCAAAAAGGGATCTTATTCTGTATTAAAAAAATGACAAACGCCCAAATAAAGAAGAATACGTTTAGCTTTAGCAACGCTTTCATATTTTCTTTCCAGTCCATTTCTTTATTCGGATTAATGCCTGAAATTTTATATATGAATTTTTCAACAGGATAAAGAAAGTCAGTCCAAACCTTTTCACCTTTGAACACTTTGCTAATGTACTTTCCAAGCGGATAGGAAAGCACGATCATTAAAACAAGGGTGACTAAAACGCCTAATATTTCACTATTCATTTTGTTATCCTAAAATTTTTCAGGTTTAATCAACACATAAAGCAGGTAGCCGAACACCACAATACTTACAATTAATAATATTATCATTTTATTCTCCTTAGCCGAGCTTATCAAAGAAATTAATCGACTTGAAACAAATGAAAAACAGAACCACACCTAGTAATGATAAATAAAGTACCATCATATTTATTTTCCTTTTTTGAATACTATGAAGTCAATTCAAATGCCAGTAATTCATCTTACTTCAGGCAATAAGTAAGAGTATATAATTGAAGGTGTTAATTAATAATTGACTTCAAGCAGATTATTATTGCGAGAAATTGATATGCTAAAATGGAAAGGCTATTTCCAAAACGGTATGGTTTTAAATTTCATCCTTTTTGAATCTCTATTAAACAAAAGGATAATACTTAAAATTCTTAATATTTTTTTTGCACAGCGCTTGGCATTAGTATTGAGTGTTAATTACAGTATTTCTAATCCAGTTGTATTGGGCATTATATGTTTTGGTACGAGAAAATATTAAATAAACAAAGTGATATTGAGAGGATATCTTTCCAATATTCAATATTGAAATGGTTAGAAGATTACTCACAAAGAAAAGTATATAATTTATTCAGCTATAATAAAGAAATTGGTTCGTTGAGGTGGGAAAATAGACATGATTCATTTGCATACGGAGATATATGCGGAAATAAATATTTTTTAGAAAAGAAGGGTTTATTAAGACCGCATATTTTAATAAGAGAGGCAAAGAAGCCTGAATTAATTTCCGAATTATATTATAATAATAAAACACATACCGGTGAATTGGAATTAATAGGCGGTCAAACGGTTAAATGGATGCGTGAGAATTCATGGAAAAACGAATGGGAATTCCTGGACACAGTATCGGAAGATAAGAATAAGAAGGTTATAGCTTCATTTACTTCAATTACGTCCTTTGTAAAATCCGGCTGTATAGTAAAAATTCATGATTTGGAATTAAATAATGAAATTCTTTCTAAGATGATTTTACTTGGAATGTATTTTATTGTTACGGCAGTTGATGATATATGAGAAGTATTTCTTTGAATTAACTTTTTTTATTCAATGCCGTAGGATTGAAGCTTACGATATAAAGTAGTCAAACCAATACCAAGCATTTCGGCAGCTTTTGTTTTATTTCCGTCTACAAGTCTAAGAGTTTTAATTATATGATCTTTTTCAAGGTTATCAAGGCGATAATTTTCTTTTGACGAAGATGTAGATACTTCCGGTTTATTGAGGAGAAGTTCAGCGGGCAGCACATCCTCTTTAAGGACATCACCTGAGGTTAAAATAACTGCTCTTTCAACAAGGTTCCTTAACTCACGAATATTGCCGGGGAAATTATAGCCTTCAAGTTTTTGAATAAACCCCGGTTCAATTTCTTTAATATTTCTATTTAATTTCTCACGGTAAAATTTAGTAAACTCATTAATCAGAACCGGGATATCCTCTTTGCGATCTCTTAATGAAGGAAGGGTAATTTTCATTACGCTTATTCTATAGTATAGGTCGGGTCGAAAGTTACCGTATTCAATTTCTTCTTCAAGATTTCGGTTGGATGCGGAAATTATTCTAACATCGACGTGAGTGGTTTTAGTATCGCCGGCTTTAATAAAGCTATTTGTTTCAAGCACCCTAAGTAACTTTGCCTGCAGGGATATTTCTATTTCGCCTATTTCATCAAGAAACATCGTACCGTAATTAGCTTCTTCGAATAAACCTTTCTTATTTTTATTAGCACCGGTAAAAGCACCTACTTTATATCCGAATAATTCAGATTCAAGAAGCTCTTTAGTAAATGAGCTGCAATTTATAGCTACAAATGGTTTAGATTTTCTGTTACTTGAGTAGTGTATCGATTGCGCAAACAATTCTTTTCCGGTGCCAGTCTCGCCCTGAATTAAAACAGCAGCATCAGTTGCAGCAACTTTCTTTGCAATATCGATTGCTTCTTTAAGAATTATAGAATCGCCGGTAATATTCTCAAAGTTAAATTTCTCTTCGACTTTCTTTTCGAGTTGTTCAATTCTTTGCTGCATCTGCGCTTTTTCCATAGCTCTTTCAACGATCGGGACAATTTTATTATCCTCATCTCCTTTTGTTATATAATCGAAAGCGCCTTCTTTAATTGCTCTAACGCCGTCATGGATTGTTCCATAAGCAGTAAGCACAATAATTTCTGTAAATGGATTGAGAGCTTTTATTCTGGGGATTAAATCTATTCCTGATGTATCAGGAAGCTTAACATCGGTTATTACAACCTGCAGATCTTCTTTGTTCAAGATTTCCTGTGCAGACCTCGCATCACCTGCTTCGAGAATTCTATGACCTTCGAGGGCAAGAAGCTTAGTAAGTAACTTGCGAAGATCTTCTTCGTCATCTATTATAAGAATAGTACCTTTATTCATCGTCATGATTATAAGAAATAGGTTTCACAAACTTTAAGCTAATTTCAGCGTAAAGAATAATAACTATAATTTCATTTTACAGGAAATAGTTAATGATAAACTATCCCAGACCGGCTTCTTCCTTATAAAAGATAGCCATGCAAACTACATAGTCCCTTGAATGGCTCATAGATATTTTCAAATTTCTTCCGTTAGATAAGAATGCTTCTAAATCGCCTTTTAATTTTGCTACCGGCATCCCGTTTGGTTCATTATAAATTTCAATATCATGCCAACCGATCTCTTTATTCCAACCTGTAGATAATGCCTTATAAACCGCCTCTTTAGCGGCAAATCTTGCTGCGAGATGCTGATATTTGCTTGCTTTATTTAGGCAGTATTCCAACTCAGATTCAGTATAAATCTTAGATAAGAAATGATCTCCGTATTTTTCAACGCTATTTTTTACCCTATCTATTTCAATAATATCAACACCTATTCCGAATACCATAATAGCCTTATATAATTTTAAATAGGAAACTTAATAACCTTTAGCCAGACCATGTCCGCGCGGATCTGAAGCGCCGAAGATATTGCCTTCTTTTTGATTGATCATAATTCCCTCAGCAAGTCCGATATAACGAGGGGAGGCAAATTTATATCCCATATTAACTAGGTTCATCTTTACCTTTTCAGGAATACCAGATGGTTCAGAATATATTTCATCAGGCAGCCATTGGTCATGAATCCTCGGCATTTCGATTGCCTTTGCTATATTCATTTTAAAATTATTTAACAGGAAGCCGGCACCGGCAACGACGATTTTTGATCCATAACCTGAGTTAATAGTTGTTTCAGAATCGCCAAGGTATTTGGTTCTATCTGCAAATGCATATTTCATAGTTTCGACCAAATCGTGGATATATTTACTGCTTCCCCATTCTTCCTCGCAGTATTTTTCCCATCCTTTAGATGAATTACCATAAAGCCGCCGCCGCCAAGGTTACCAGCATAAGGATAAGTAACAGCCAGGGCAAATCCTACGGTTACTGCTGCATCAACTGCATTGCCGCCTTTTTTAAGAATTTCTAACCCGACTTTTGTTGCTATTCCGTTTGCCGAAACGACCATTCCGTTTTTTGCTTCGACAGGTTGATGTGATTGGGCATGAAGCGTTCCAACTGAAAATGAAATTATAAGAAGAAATATTATAGCAGATTTTTTAGAATAAATTAATTTTTGCGTCAACTTTAAATCCTTTATCCTTAAGCTGCTTTAAGATAATCTTAGTCAATTCATTTACTTGCTGCAGTGACTCGGTAAGATTTTGATAAACTTTTGGGTCGTATAAAACTTTTCCAACATTATTCTGCTTATTCTTAATTTCATCCGTCAAACCATTTATCTTGGTAACAAGAGAGTCTGTACTCTTTAAGACTTTTGCAGCTTCTTTAATAGTTTGGGACATATCACTTTTATTGTCCGCAATAAATGTCTTTGCTTCATCAGTTAAGGCAACGCTGTTTGAAGTAATCTTTTTAATACTTGAAAGATTCTCGTCAACTAAGATGTTTAGCTTTTTAGTTAGCTCACTGAGGTTTGCCAGCGAAGACTTTACATCATTATTTATTTGCTGATCTGTTAAATATTTATTTAGTGAAGTTAAAGTTACGTTTACATTTTTTACCGTTTTCAATAAGTCATCCTGAGCAGAGCCAACCATAGACATTACGGACGCGACATCTCCGTAAAAAACGCCGGTTTGCATTTGGTTATAATCTATTGGTTCGGGCGATGTACCGGGAAGAATATCAATTTTTTTACCACCCATTAAATCAGTCATCGAAATTGCAAACTTTGCATCTTTTCTAAGGTCAACATCGTTATCAAGGGTAAGGTTGACAATAACTTCATTATCTTTCATCGAGATATTTCCGACATGCCCTTTGAGAACGCCGTTTACAGTGACATTATCTCCGACCGCAAGTCCGGATACATTATTAAATTCCACGCTTATCGATTTTTCTTTGGTAGCAAAAGTAATATTTTTTGCCCAACCGAGAATCCAAATGAAAAGGATAATGCCGGCAATAAACATTACCCCGACTTTAATCTCTGTTTTTCTTTGGTCTTTCATTTATTCATGTTTCGTTTTAAAAGTTCTTTAATGTTGTTTAGTTCATCTTTAGTAATCACACTATCTTTCGTTAACATTACTTTTATGGAATCTGCGAATTCGCCGATAGACTTTCCGGAATCATTATCAACTTTTTTTATTCCCGAGACGTAATCCTTGATCAATACTCTTAATGAATCTTTCTCCGGCGATTCTTTAATTCTTCCCAGATTTTCGTCTAAACTTTTTGTAATCAAATACCGACCGGGTATTAATATTATTTCGTTAAATTTATACCTTACAAAATATGCAATAACTGCTGTGATAATAGTTAAAGCTATAATTAATTTTACAAAACAACCTTTCTTCATTTCTCAAATTCCGGTGGAAGCTTTTCAATATGAACTTTTTTAATTCTCTTATTAGACACTTCTTTTACCGTAAACTTATGATTTTTTAATATAAAAGAATAACCATCTTTCGGAATATGACCTGCCTGGTTAAGCACCATACCGCCAAGAGTCTCATAATCTTCATCTTCGGATGAAAAATCCTCATCAAGCAATTCGTTTAACTCGCTTACCGGAATTTTCCCAAGCACATTATATTGGTTTTCATTAACTTTTGTAAAAGACGATTCTTCCTTATCATATTCATCTCTTATTTCACCGACAATTTCTTCCAGAATATCTTCCATAGTGATTAAGCCTGCCGTACCGCCATACTCGTCAACAACTATAGCGATATGCATTTTCTTTTCCTGAAATTCGTACATCATATCGTTTATCATCTTTGCTTGAGGTATAAATAATACTTTACGGGCAATTTGCCTGATAGTAATCTGACGTCTTAGCTCTTCATTTTTAAGATAGGGCAAGATATCTTTAGCGTAAATAACGCCGACAATTTTATCCAGGTCATTTTCATAAAGAGGAATTCTGCTGTGCCCGGAAGAAGTAATTATCTCCAAAAGTTCATTAAAATTAGTATCAACATCTACCGAAATTATATCCACGCGCGGTGTCATTACCTCTTGAACAGTAACCGATTTTAAGCTTACAATGCTTTTAATTAATCCTTGCTCCTCCTCTTCAATGGTTCCTCTTTCCTGGCCAATATCAGCAAGCTCCGAAATTTCATCATGCAAAATAACCGCTTTTGCTTTATTAAATTTAAATCTTGAAATAGAAAGCTTTATAAACTCCGTAAAGATTTCAGCTACCGGATATAGGATAACGCTAATCCAATACATTGGGACGGCGACAATTTTTGCCAACGTCAGAGGTCTTTTTGACGCCCACACTTTCGGGACTAATTCACCAAAGAGAATAATTAATATTGTCAGTAAAATTATCTCAATTGTAAGTATAATATTCCTTGGGAAAAAAGTCAGCGACGCAATGTCTAAAGCTATTGAAACGGCAATTATTGAGGCTCCAACGTTTACTATCGTATTACAAATTAAAACCGTAACCAATAATCTTTTGGGATGTTCAAGAAGAGTATTTAGATACCGGTAGATAATTGGATTGGATGATAAGACCTTTTTAATTTTCTTCCGATCAAGAGAAAACAGAGCCACTTCAGATCCGGAGAAGAAGGCGGATAGAAAAAATAATAAGATTAAGATTGATAATTTGTAATACCAGTGGAAGAACAAATATTAATAAATCCTGTAATATTGAACAAATAAAAACAAAAGCCCATCCGCCTTACCCTCTTCAGTTAATTCTTAGAAGAGGGTAAGTAGGTTGAGCAAATTACTTAGAATGGAAGATCATTATTACTATCAACATTAACATCCGGTTCGTTAACGTTGCCGCCAGCTGATGACTCATCCGTATAAACTGATCCACTGCCTTCGCTACTGCCGCCTCCGCTTGCTTCAAGAGGAATTAGTTTGTCAGCCACTATATCAGTTGAATATCTTTTAATTCCTTCTTTATCCGTGTACTCTTTTTTTGTGAGTCTTCCTTCGATATAAAATTTTTTTCCTTTTTTCAGATTATCCTTAAAATAGTCAGAAAGATTAAACGCAACAATATTGTGCCAGGTAGTTTCATTTACCCAATTACCGTCTTTACCTTTGTATCCATAAGTAGTTGCCAACGAAAAATTAGAAACGGAGACATTATTATTTGTAAATCTTGTTTCGGCATCTTTGCCTAAATTTCCAATCAACATAATTTTATTTAATGAGAAAGCCATTTTTCCTCCGGATTTTTTTATTTATATAAACACATTTAATTTAATAATTCTCTCGAACAAAAACTATAAGGACAATAAATATTTAAAGCGAACATTAGCTAATTTAAACATTGGTTAGCTGTTTTTAATTGAGATGAGAATCATGGTCCTTTTTGCATAATGCCCCCGTAATTTTCTGTCTTGCATTGCATTTGTCAAATTTATCTGCAAGCACAGGATATGAATATTTTGTTTTGGAACGCAATAGGGCAACTGAATTCTTCAGCTTTTACAAATTGCATTTGAAATTTACTAACTTCAGTATCAAAATAGGAAAGACTATTATAATTGTCAACAATTCAGGTAAATCACGATTACATTTCAACACATTTTATTATTATTTAGTCACCTTACGTAGAAAAAGCTCTATGGAATTATGAAATAATGGAATTATGGGAAATACCGCTCAATTCCATTACTTCTCCATTACACCACTACTCCAATTTCCCATTCCAATTATTTTAAACCTTGTGATGGGCTAGTGCATCTAAATCTTACATTTTAATAATATTTATTATAGAAATAAATTTTATCTAGAAAGAAATTAAATTATTTTAGAATTAAAAAATTACAGGCAAAGACAAGAATGACATTGGGACTATTAAAAACTGTTAATAAATATTTTCTTCTTATACTTACGGCAGTGTTAATTGTGTTTACCACTGCGAACGCTCAGTACTTTGGAAGAAACAAAGTAACATATGATAATTTTGATTTCAAAGTTTTGCACACAGAACACTTTAATATTTATTATTATCCGGAAGAAAAAGAAGGAGTTGATTTTGCTGCACGACTTGCAGAGCGTTGGTATAAACGCCACTCAGTTTTAATGGATGATACTTTGATGGGAAAACAAACTTTAATTTTATATGATGGTTTTCCGCAATTTTCCGAAACAAACGTTACTCAAGGTCAAATTGGTCAAGGTACCGGCGGATTTACCGAGCCAATAATGCGGCGTGTTGTTTTGCCTTTTGCAGGCCCACTTGATGAAACAAGCCATGTAATCGGTCACGAGCTTGTTCATGCCTTTCAATTTGATGTTACTAGCGGCAGACGCGGTGAAAATAAAGGAGGATTTCCAATTGCGGCTCAAATGCCACTATGGTTTATTGAAGGTATGGCTGAGTATTTTTCCCTCGGTCCCGATGATCCCAATACAGCAATGTGGATGAGAGATGCTACACTAAGAAAACTTCCGGATATTTCTGATCTTAACAATCCTAAATATTTTCCTTACCGCTATGGTCAATCATTACTTGCTTTTATGGGAGGAAAATGGGGCGATTATAAAATTATTAGATTGTTAAAAGTGGCAGCCCACCTTGGCAGCATGGATAAAGGTATCGACAGTGTTTATCATATAAAGCCTGACACATTATCAAAGGAATGGCATCAAGCACTGCATGCTGCTTATGATTCATTAGCAAAAGTTACTTCTAAACCGGATGTTTATGGAAAAGAATTAATCTCTGAGAAGCAAGGTGGAGGTGCAATGAATCTCTCCCCGGCACTTAGCCCGGACGGTTCAAAGTTGGTTTTATTTTCATCAAAGGACCTTTTTGCAATGGATCTTTATCTTGCCGATGCAAAAACAGGTAAAATTGAAAAAAATATTTTTAGAAGTGAACTTAATACACATCTGCAAAATCTTGAATTTATTAATTCCGCGGGTGCATGGAGCCCCGACAGCAAGCAGTTTGTTTTCGCCGGTACTGTAGAAAACCGTCCTATCCTTACTATAATTGATGTTAATGATGGGAAGGAAGTGCGCGAAATAAAATTCCCAAAACTTGCGGAGATATTTAACCCAGCTTGGTCTCCTGACGGACGCTATATTGCTTTTTCAGCTTTAGCAAACGGTTTATCAGATCTTTTTATTTATGATTTAAAAACCGATTCTCTTAAAAGATTAACGAACGATGCCTACGCCGACCTTCAACCTGCGTTTTCACCTGACGGAAAAACAATTGCTTTTGTTACGGACAGGTTTACAACTGACCTTTCCGATTTGAAAATCGGGAACTATCAACTTGCACTTTATAATATTGCATCGGGAAAAATTGAAAAAACGGGCAGTTTCAAAGACTCAAAGAATATTAATCCACAATGGTCGCCCGATGGAAAAGACATTTACTTTCTTTCGGATAGAAATGGAATAACTAATATTTACAAATTAAATTTGAGTTCCGGAATTATCAAACAAGTTACAAATCTATTTGGTGGAGTAAGTGGAATAACCGGACTAAGTCCTGCACTTTCAGTAGCTGCCAATAAAAATTATATTACATATAGCGTTTTTGATGATGGCAAGTATAATATTTATTCAATCGACTCCCTGAAGATAATGGACGGAGTCCAAGTAATTCCTAAATATGCATTTACAGATCCAGGAGAGCTTCCGCCGGTCAAAAGATTCGGAAATGTGCTTACAAATAATTTAGAAGACCCGAATTTTGGTTTGCCAACAGATACAACTTTTAATACTACAAAATATCATCCTACTCTAAGATTAAGCGGTGTCGGTCAACCATCAGTCGGCGCCGGTGTTGATCAATTTGGAACTTACGTCGGAGGCGGTGTTGCGTTATTCTGGAGCGATTTACTTGGTGATTATAATTTATCAACTGCTCTTCAAATTGAATCCGGCAACGGGATAACAAATATTTTTGGTTTTGTCGGTTATATGAATACCAAAGATAGGTGGAATTGGGGTGGAGTCATTCAGCAAGTGCCGTATTATATTACGGGATACAATATTGGTTACGGAACAATAAACGGTACACCTGCTTATGTCCAACAACAATATATTTATAAAGAAACTGACCGCGAGGTATCGGGCGTTTTAGCCTATCCTTTCAATCAATCCTTTAGGCTTGAATTAAGCGCAGGTTATAGGAATATAAGTTTTGATAACGAAGTTATAACTCAGGCTACTTCTTTATATGACGGTTCGGTTCTAATAAACAACACTCAAGCTCTTCCGCATGATGCCGCATTAAATCTCGCTACCATAGACGCCGCACTAGTCTTTGACAACAGTTATTTCGGCGCAACAAGCCCGTTGCTAGGTACAAGATTCCGAATCGATGTACAGCCGGTTTTAGGTTCGCTTAGCTGGGAAAATATACTATTAGACTTCAGACAATACTTTTTACCTGTTAAACCTTTTACGGTTGCTTTAAGAATTCTCCACGCCGGAAGATACGGAAGCGGTTCAGATGATAATCGTCTTTCCCCTCTTTTTTTAGGTTACCCGGGACTTGTAAGAGGATATGACAGCCAAACTTTTACAGATCAAGAGTACGCAGATACATCCGCTGGCTCGGTAATAAATAGATTATTCGGTAGTAAGTTGCTAATCACTAATTTAGAATTACGCTTTCCACTTTTCGGTATATTAGGACTAGGCTCTGGATATTACGGATACTTCCCGATTGAACTAGCGGCTTTTTATGATGCAGGAATAACCTGGACAAATACAGAAAAACCTTTCTTCCTTGGCGGGACGGAACAACCTGTTAGAAGTTACGGAGCAGCAATAAGAATAAATTTATTTGGATATGCTGTAGGCGAAGTTGACTACGTCCGCCCGATAGATCGACCTGATGTCGGTTGGCTATGGGAATTTAATTTAACAGAAGGATTCTAAATGTATTTTTTCAAATTTATAAATTTAGGTATGTAATGAAATTTGCCAAACGATTAGATAGACTTCCTCCTTATCTTTTTGCTGAGTTAAATGCAATTAAGCTAAAGAAGCGCCAGCAAGGAATAGACATGATTGATCTCGGAATGGGCAATCCCGATCAAGCCACTCCCAAGTTTATAGTGGACAAACTAAAACAAACAATTGATGACGCTAAGACCCACCGTTATTCAAGATCGCAGGGAATTCCCGGAATTTTAAAAGCAATATCACGCAAATATAAACGCGATTTTGATGTAGATATTGACCCCGAAAAAGAAGCTGTTGCGACAATCGGAAGTAAAGAAGGATTAGCGCATCTTTGCCTGGCAACGCTTGATGCCGGTGATGTAGTGCTTGTACCGAATCCAACTTATCCTATTCATATATACGGAGTAATTGCGGCAGGCGCAAATGTAATTTCGATTCCTTTAAGCAAAGAAAATAATTTCGTACCCGATCTATCTTTAATTACCCGTGATATGTGGCCTCAACCAAAGATGTTAATCCTAAATTTTCCAGCTAATCCAACAACAGCCGTCGTTGATCTTGATTATCTTAAAGAAATTGTTGCATTCGCCAAAAAGACCGACATGATAATCGTTCACGACATGGCTTACAGT
>JAKBMG010000046.1 GCA_021831685.1 Bacteroidota bacterium
TTTGCAATAATTGTGCTTTTGATTTTCTTAAAAAATTGGCGGGTAACTTTTGTGGCAGCAATTATTATTCCTGCCACGGTATCAATTACTGCTGCGCTTTTAATGGTTACAAATCAAACGCTTAATATGATGACCCTGGGCGGAATAGCAGCAGCGATAGGATTAATAATTGACGACACTATAGTCATAATTGAAAATGTTTTTAGACATTTTGGACATGGACATGAAAAGATATCTCACGCTATTTCGGCATCAATTAAAGAAATGCTTCCTGCTGTTATAGGTTCAAGTTCAAGCACAATAATTATTTTTCTTCCCTTTGCATTTTTAAGCGGAGTTACCGGAGCATTCTTCAAATCACTTTCTCTCACAATGGCGCTGGCACTAATAGTTTCGCTTGTGCTGTCATTATTATTTGCACCGTTGCTGGCTTCTAAAATAATTCATGTTAAAGATTTTCAAAAAGAAGCTGAAAGTGAAAGCTCCGGAAGAATTCTTTTGCTTTATAAAAAATTCCTCCTCTTTCTTGTTGAAAGAAGATGGATTGTTTTGCCGGTTATTCTTTTGCTTGCTGTATCTAGTTATTATATTTATTCACATCTCGGTAGCGAATTTATGCCAAAGATGGATGAGGGAGCTTTCGTGATGGACTATGTGGCGCCATTCGGAACTTCGCTGAATGAAACAAACAGAATGCTGATGCATGTAGAAAAAATTATTATGAGCATACCTGAAGTTGATACTTACTCAAGAAGAACCGGAACACAAATGGGATTTTTTATCACCGAGCCTAACAGCGGTGACTATTTGATAAAGCTTAAAAACAATCGAAGCAGAAGCATAGACGAAATAATTAATGAGCTTCGTCTCAAAGTAGAATCTTCCGAACCAGCTTTACAAATTGATTTCGGACAGGCAATGCAGGATTTAATCGGCGACCTAACCAGCGTACCTTCGCCGATTGAAATTAAAGTCTTCGGCGATAATAAGAAATTGATTCAATCAGAAGCTAAAAGAATTGCCGGACTTATAAAGAATGTTCGGGGCGTTGTTGATGTATATAACGGCGTTACTATTAGCGGGCCAGCTTTTATTATTAAAGTGAATCAGCAAGCTGCCGGTAGAGCCGGATTTACTGTTTCCGACCTTCAGCAAATTATTTACAATTATGTTCACGGCGATATACCGACCAGCGTTCAAAGCGGTGAAAAATTAATCGGTATAAGAATCAGATACCCGGATAAGTACAGGGACAATATAGATAGGTTGAAGTCAGTACGCATTATCGCACCTAACGGAGGCAGCTATTTACTCGGATCGCTTGCCGATATTTCAGTAGACCCGGGGCAGTCAGAAATTGATAGAGAGAATCTGAAACAAATGGTTGCAGTTACAGCAAGAATTTCCGGGAGAGATCTTGGCAGTACAATCGGGGCTATTAAAAATGAATTGAAGAAAAACTTGATTCTACCGAATGGAGTGAGCATAAGTTACGGGGGAATTTATAAAACTCAGCAGGAATCTTTTTACGGACTTTTAATGGTATTACTAGCTGCATCATTACTAGTTATTCTTGTGCTAATAATAGAGTTTGAATCTTTCTTTCTACCATTCGCAATATATTTGGTCGCTCTATTGTCGCTATTCGGCGTGTTCTTTGCTTTGTGGATAACAAATATTTCGTTTAACATTACCAGTTTTATGGGTGCAATAATGATGGTCGGTATTGTTGCCGAGAACAGCATCTTTCTTGTTCATTATTTTATAAAATTTCAGAAAGAAGGAATGCCTTTGAAGGATGCGATTGTTGAAGCCGGGGCAGTTAGATTTCGTCCGATTATAATGACTGCGCTCGCTGCAATATTAGCTTTAATGCCTCTGGCATTAGGAATAGGTGCTGGCGCCCAAATGCAACAACCGCTTGCCATCGCGGTTATCGGCGGATTTTCTTTATCAAGCTTGCTTTTACTTTTTGTTCTTCCGGTATTAATTGCAAAATATAAAAGATAAATAAACAGGATTAATAATTTTGCCATATTAAAACAAATAAAAACAGAGAGGTCATTATGAAACAGATGATTAGGCTGTTTTGGACGCTATTGAGGAAGTTTTGACCATTTTTTATCTTTTGCAAATTATGCAGCGTAGGTTAGTTCCACAAATTACACAACAAATCACTCCCTCTTGATAATGCCTATAGTTACATATGAGATTACGTTTTCCGGCTAAATTATTAGTTCTCAAAGATCAAAACCAGTGAAATAAATACTTCATGCTTGGAAAAGAGGAGATTAGTCTATTTAATCAAATCGTTTCACTTAAGCGATTAGCTTGTGCGCATTCGATCTCTAACCAGACACAATTCAAAATTGCGACCCAATGTTTTAGAAATATTAGGAGAAAAGTTAGAATTAAGTTCACACATTGCTTTTCGCGAGGAAAAACAAGTCAATTGGAGATTCAGGCTATATTCTTATGGACAAAGGTGAATAAATGTTTTCAATAAAGGCAAAAATAATCTTTAGCTACACTATTGTCTTTGGAATTCTTTTAATTATTTTCTCTTATGTTATTTATATTAAGATTGAAAGAACCTCAATTGAAAAATTAGATATTGATATTAAGAAATATAGTTTGGCTGTAAGAGATGAAATAAGTGAAGTAGCCGGAGAACAAAAAGGCGAACACATTAGAGACTTTTCATCTATTTCGAATAATCTTAAATCTTTTGACTTCAAGAATATTTCAGAAGAAGGCCTCCATGATGTTAGACTCCAACTTTTTACTATTAAAGGAGAAAAAATACTCACAGATTCTTTATTGAAACTAAATAATAATGCAGGTGTTTCTAATAATGCAAGTCTGTTTTCTAAATTTCAGACTATTCATATAAGTGATAAAAACTATAGAATTTATTGGAGCTTCGTTGATGTAGAAGACAATACCCCTTACGTTTTGGAAACTGCCGCTTCTCTTGATTTTATCTATTCTGACCTTCATGGCCTTCAAATTCTTTTCTTAATTATTATTCCTTTTGCTTTAATTATTACAGGGTTTACTGCTTATGTTATTTCGAAGGCGGCATTTAAACCGGTAACCCAAATGGCGGAAACGGCTAAGTTAATTTCGGCAATCAGTTTAGATAAAAGACTTGAGCTGCCAAAGGCTAATGACGAAGTTAGAATATTAGGGGAAACTTTGAATGAAATGATTAATAGAATTGATAATGCATTTAAAAACCAAAAACAGTTTATAGCAAACGCATCTCACGAAATAAAAACGCCTTTAACTATTATTCAATCAGAGCTTGAGCTTGCTGAAAAAAAATCGAAAGTCGATGAAATGAGGGATAGCATTAATATTGCATTAAGTGAAGTTGGCGGACTGACAAAACTTACAAACTCGCTTTTAACTTTAGCGCGGTTAGATTCTTCACGTGTGAATTGGGAACTCTCTAATATAAGACTTGACGAACTGCTGACAGATTGCGTTCAATCTATCAATCACACTGCGTTAAAGAAAAATGTAAGGATAAACTTATCAATCAACGATGCAGTTGAGATTAAAGCCGATAAAGAAAAGTTAAAAAGCGTTTTCTTTAATCTAATCGATAATGCTATAAAATATTCTAATACCGGTGCAGAAGTTTCGGTAACGCTTAATAAAATTGAAAACGAAAAAGCTGTAGTGACAGTTGAAGATAAAGGCGAGGGAATCTCACCGGAAGAGCTGCCTCATATTTTCAAAAGGTTTTACAGATCCAATGAAATTCGGGCCGAAATAAACGGAAGCGGTTTGGGACTGACAATTGCTAAAGAAATAATCGAAATGCATCATGGAACAATTACAGTAGAAAGTATGTTGGGAAAGGGGACCATATTTAAGGTGATTTTTCCCGCTTAATCTTTGAATAGTAAAAATGCACGCTTCTTTATTGTACCCCATAGTCATCATTTATTTAATCCGCTCTTACTCAATTATGAAATAGGGTAAAAACTTTTCCTCTCCAGATTCTGGTCCGTTTTCACATTCCTTTCATTTTCACAAATTAATATTATTGGTAGATATTTTTTGTTTTATTGGAGGAAAATTGGAAAGAAAACTTGTCAATTTCGGTATATTATGTTGTGGGAAGGTTACAACTGATTTAATTAATTTCAGTTTAAATGTAAAAATGCTGCGGTTAGCTGGAACACCATCTACCAAAAGAATATTTTCCAAATGTACCGAAATGAATATTAAAGTTCCTTAGGAATCGTTTTAAGATGTTTTAATCTGAATTATTTTCGTACTAACGCATATTATTCTTGCTCGGTTTAAATCAAACGTATTATGACTATTAAAATCTAAGGGAGTTTTTAGGCACTTGAGTTGATATATAATTTTGCCAATATAATACTCAAAGAAGCACAAAGTGATAAATTCTTAATTTTATTTATACCCGGCAAACAAGGCTGATGAGAGGGGTGTCTATTTTACATTAATATCAAGTCTCTCGAAAGGAGGTGGCAAAATGAAAAATACTTTGAAAATTGTCGCTGTATTATTTGCAGCTGCTTTATTTGGACTTACTTCGAAAGTACAAGCGCAAGCAATAACTGATAATGATCTATTAGAAGTTGCATCCGGATTGAATGTTGATGTTCAGCATAGCGATTTAGGGCAAGCTAATGTTGAAGCGGCAACAGAAGTTAAAGAAGTAAATGGCATAAATGAAAAAGCAATGTTAGGAAAGTTCGTCATGGTTAATTCAGCAAAATCTTCATTGACTGATATATCAACTGAAGGACCCGAAGGGGCAGGCGAAGGCGTAGCAGAAGGTCCCGACCTTGACGGTCCCGGAGGTCCTATACATCAGTTCAATGGAGAAGAAACCGGTAACCATTGAAATAATTTATTAAGGTATAAACAGATAAACTTTCAAACGCCTTGTCCCGGGTTTAAAATATTAAATAATTGGACAAATATTAGCTATGAACTCATTAAAATTAAAACTTCTTCCTATATTTTTTTTGATGCCTCTGCTTGTTTATGCTCAGGACGGATACTACGATTCCAAATCAAATAATACATTAAACAGATTTGGATATAAATTTTCTTTGTTTAATTTAAACAAGTATGATTCTAATGTCCTAAAATTATCTTCAAGCACTTCCGATATTTCCTCCTCCATTTACCCGGCTATTGCTTTTTCATATCCTTTTTCTACTGATACAAAAGTAACTGTACAGTATCTTTTCGGAATAGAGAAATATGTTTCAACTTCATTTCTAAATACTAATTTTAATCGAGCGGGCGTCAATCTATCACATTACTTTTCACCAAGTCTGGAAGGACAGATTAGCGGTTTTTACATCAATTCAAATCAGCCGGATATTCTTACTACAAATTCATCGGTATATAGGTTTGCAACGTTCGGCCAGTATTCTGCTTCGCTTAAATTAAATTGGCTTAAAAGCAGCAAAACCCTTTATTCATTAGAATTTTCTTTTATCCAAAGGAACTATTCTCACTTGCTTACATTGTCTCTAATTAAGCAACGGGATAATTATAATTATGTAGCTCTTAGCTGGACGCATCAAATTAACCACGCTACAACCGCAATTATGAAACTTGGATTTATAGAAAGCAAGTCAAATAACTTAAATTATAAATTCGACAGGCAATTTCTTGAAGCATTTTTGATTCATAATCTGGGTTCTGGTTTTAAAGTTCAAGTTGAAGATATAATTAGCTCATTAGGCTTTTCTAATAGGACATTGAGTAATAGTCCTTTTACTACAAGGAGTGATGTAATTAATACTTTTATGATAGGAATAAAAAAGGATTTTGGTAATAATATTGCATTTAATATCAATTATTATTTACAAAAAGACTTTTCTAACGAGCCGATTAGAAAATTTCTTTCTCATACGATTACTTTGGGGCTAGAATTTTCAATTGGCAAGAACTCAAATTATGTCGATCAAAATTATTCCAATGAATCAAATACAGAAAAAGGTTTTGGACTGAATAAAGAAATTGCTACAGCGGAGCAATTGACCAATACAGGCTACCAATATATACTTAAGGGCAATTACGATAAAGCCTTAGAATACAGCTTAAAAGCGCTTTCCTTAGATAATAATATTGAGAAAGCGAATATTAATGCCGGAGTTGCTTATTATAAAAAGGGTATGAAAAAAGAGGCGATTAAGTATTGGAAAAAGGCTCTGAAGCTAAATCCTAATAATGAAAAACTCGAACTAATAGTAAATAAGGCTGAAGCAGAAATCATTCAGAAGAAAAATTAATCTTGGCTATTTTTAATAAAATACTTGTCTTAGCTCTGATATTATTGTTAATACATTCGACAACTAACGCACAGCAAAAAGAGACCCTTTATTTAGGGAGTAATTCTTTTCATAAAAATTTAGCGGCATTCTTGCAAGACGGGACATCACAAGATTCATCTATTGAAAGAAATTTTTTACCCAAATGGTATAAAGTAATAACTAATGTACCCTTAGATTTTTATAGCTTCGGAAAAGAAATAATAAACAAGAATAGCATTGAACCGGTTTTGATATTGTCATCAATTACCGCTGGATTAATTTTTACGGATCAAAGAAATTGGGAAAATTCAAAAATAATATTCAAAAAAAATCCGGGTTTATTAAAGATAAGTAATTTTACCGTTAATCTTGGCGAAGCAAAATGGCAACTCGGTTTAGCAGGCGCAACAGCCATATACGGTTATTTTGCAAAGGATAATCAAGCCTTTCAAACATCTTTTGAAAGTTTTGAAGCTATAATATCTTCCGGCCTTTTTGTTCAAGTCTTAAAAAGGATTTCCGGAAGACAAAGCCCCGCTGTTTCTACAAAAAATGGTGGTCAATGGGATATATTTCCTGATTTAGGAGAATATCAACACTTTCAACCAAATTATTATTCTTATCCATCGGGGCATATTACGAGCTTGACAGCATTCTTAACTGTTATAAATGAAAATTATCCTAATGTAAAATGGCTTAAACCGGCAAGCTATATTTTAATTGGTGCTTTGGGTATTAGCCTTGTCCAAAACGATATGCATTGGTATAGCGATTTACCGCTAGGTGTTGCAATTGGATATTGTTTTGGCAAAATCGTATCACAACGATATAACAATCCTCAACTAATAAACAAAAATATTCCATCTTCATTTTCTATTATTCCATTTCTTAATGAGAAAGGAATATCTGTTCTATTCAATTATTCTTTCTAATTAGTTTACACCATCTTGTGTGATTTTTTGTAAATAATTATTACAGAATAATATCTAATTTAAAAACAAAAAATCCCAATGATCGGGCGACCATCGGGACCTAACTCTTTTTGCTCAAAAGGCAGGGGAGAACCTTTTGAAGAGTCATACCAAACATAAATATTAGATTGCTTTTTATCAAGTAACGGACAATAATTAATATACTCTTTTCCCGCTCGTTACTCTGTCACTCATTACTCGTCACTAACTTCCTCAAAACTCAAAACCATAAAAGGAAAAATTAATACCTTCAAATTTAGACTCTATCCCGCTTCCGAAATCTAATTTTGTAGAATAATATTGAATATCAAAATGATCTGCAATAAAATTAAAATATCTGTTATTGGTATATGATTTTAACAAAGTAAATATTCCTTTTAATCTAAATCCTATACCGTTCGACTCATCATTATAAAAACCACTTCCGTCAAACCTTCCTATCAGAACGGAGAAAGTCTCAAATAAATTAAATTCATGTCCCTTATGAACGACAACATTTTTATCACTTTTTAATTCAAACAGGTTCCTGCCAATATTGATGTCTCCTATCCCGCTTTTATATGTAACAGGTCCAAACCCTTCAATAGGATTAACTAATAAATTATCTGCATCTACAGTAAAATCATACCCGAATAATCTAAATAAATTATTGTTAAGTTTAATATCCAATCCGGTTGATAAAGTATACCCGAGACGTGCTGTCCTCGGCAAAGGGTCTGACTGGCTTGGATCAATATAAGAAACTTCTCCTCCTTGATTCAGCCTGGAATATCCTATTGAAAAATTGAAATATGGCACTGCCGGAATATTTTGCAACAAATAAAATTTATAATCATGATCAATCAATTTTACAACCGGTACTGTTAATAAAAAACCATAATCTATCGTAGTTGGTTTTGCAGTTATGTTTTTTAATTGTGCGGTATTCATTATAGGTTCAACACCAAGAAAAGAATTTATGCTTTTATATGTAATGCCTATATTAAATTGAATATAATAGTCTATGCCAATACCTAAGCTATAAGCATCAAATTCATCATAAGAATTATATGAATATAATGAATTCTGTGCAGAAGCATCTCTTGATGTAAAAGTTCCATAATTCAATTTTGAATGGATATATCCAAAACCTGCACTTAGACTTAAACCATTTAATTCATTCTTAAAATTATAACCGATATCAACTGCGCTATTTCGATAAGTCAATAAATTTAAATTGAGCCAATTTACATTTGAAGGATAAAGTTCGTATGAAAGATTATTAGTCTGACTGAAATGACCAAGCTGAGCGGGATTATAATAAAAGCCAAAAGGATCATCGTTTGGTAAAGATGTACCAACCATTCCCAACCCGTTTAATCTTGGTGATGGATTCAGATAGAGCATTTGTAATGCAGCTTGACTTTGAGCCTTTAATATTGAAACACTAAATATTAACAAAAATATTAAGCTTATAATTTTAAAAGTACGCATAGAAACCTCCCATTTTTAACATTAAAATTATTTTCAAAGCCATTAAAATTATCCCTTTTGTCAAAGGAATAATTTTTAAGTCAAATAAAATTATATTTTATTAATAGCATATCAAAATAAAAGTAAATAGTCCTTTATAATAAATTATTTTTACCCGGATTTCTTTATCCACTTTTAACTTCTACTATTGCCTTTCCTGAAGCTATTCGGCATTCGAAGTGCGGCTTTCTAATTGCCGTTTTTCTAATTTTGCTGACGCAGTTAAATTGACGGCAATAAAAAAGCCGCAAACGGCATTATCTCTATTCGGCTAATGCAACAATGCCCCCTCCGTTCGTCACTCCATTCCGCTTCGTTCGAAAACTCACTCCGCTCCATTCCGTTCCTCTCTGCGTGGTCATTCTTGCTGAAGACAAAAGAAAGTCTTTAGTTCGCTTCGCTCAGTGACTCCATATCGCTAACGCTCATAAATTCAATCCATTGGATTTCATTCAGAATTCAAAATTCAAAATTCAGAATTAATTCCCGTGTCGCCCCGCCTAGCATTTTTGCCTATTCAAGAAAGAGAACCCCCACATTGGTAGTGTCGTCGTTTTTTTTGTCATCATTATTGTCAACTGATTATTGATAACTGAAAAACCCCCGCTCAGTCACGATTTTTGCAAACCCAAATAATCGCGCCTTCGCTCCGGAGAGCTACCTATTTATCTTTTCCATTTTGTCCGGGTAAAAACAATAATGCTGCCAAAAAACATTGGTAGCCTAATCTTAATGTTTGTAGTAAATCATAAGTTACAAAAACCGAAATCTGATAATTGACTTTAGAAGAATTTGCTTACGCAAATCTTAGGTATTATAGGCGGGCGTCTATTGCCGCCACGCCGGACTCTCGGAGAGTTGCGGAGATATTTAATAATGACACCAAAAATCCGTATCCTTTTTTCTTTAATTCAACATTCAAAATTAAGAATTCAAAATTCCTTCCCACTCGTCACTAATTTCTCCATTCTCAACCTTACTTACCCCGATAAAACCCATCACCGGAACTTACCCTTGGAAGCCAGATTTACATAAGGCATATTATAGTACAGACTAATCATCTTAACTTACCCTTGTCTTTCTGTCCTGTCCTATAATATGGGCTTATGTAAACTCGGCACCGACCCTTATCACCGGCGTCTGACGCTGCTCCGGGCACGGCTCCCGCTCTCGCCACGCCCTCCGCAGCTCCCTTGGTAACCGGAAGCAACAAAACAAATTATAGCCGAATCATTTGATAGCAGCCGTTGACGAAAGACAGTTGAAGCACATTGATATCGGCATTCTAAGTGCGGCTTTCTAATTGCCATTAATCCAATTTTGCCGACGCAAAAATTGGACGGCAATAAAAAAGCCGCATACGGCATTTTCTCTATTCGGTATTTCAATGCAACAATGCCCCCTCCGTTCGTCACTCCATTCCGCTTCGTTCGCAAACTCACTCCGCTCCATTCCGTTCCTCTCTGCGTGGTCATTCTTGCTGATGATCCCAAAAGCAAATCCTTAGAATCCACTTGTAGACTTTGCTTAACGCAAACCTGCCTGCCGGTAGGCAAGCCTTAGGAATCTTAAGCCGGCGACTATCGCCGCCATGCAGCTCTTACGGAAACTATTAGGAAGTTCGCTAATATGGCTAAGTCTCAGTAAATGAAGTTCAAGCTGATTGTAATTACGATCTACCGTAAGGTATTGCTATTATTTTATCTTAATATTCGTTGTCTTGTCCTTCTGGAGGATTTAATGCATCTTAAACTTTATCATCCGAATTAGTAGATCCGTGAAGGGAAGTAGTTGGTGTTTTCGTCCACTGATTTGTACACTAATCTCTTTGCCCAGCTCGTTACTCGTCACTATTCTCAACCGTACTTAACCTAGTAGGGGATAGTCTCTAATCCTCAGTGGTGAAATATTATTTGTATTCTCCGATTGTAGCATTTTCTTTTTCTTAGCATTATTATTATGTATCTATTGACCTCCTTCGCCCCGAAACGGGGCTCGTTAGCAATCTTTTGCACCGCTCCGCTTACGCAAAAAAAATGCTTGGCAGTATCGTGAATTCGGGTTACTACTAATGTTCGAGTAATGGAAAAAATAACTTACTCCTTCGCTCCACTTCACTACATTTCGCTTCGATGCCATCCCCGCTGCATTCCGCTTCGTTCCGTTCCCGTTACGTCTCAGTCGCAAGATATTTTTTCCGAACACCTGAGCAACGCACCTTGCAGCTCCATTCGAAGACTCATTCCGCCGCAAGCTGCTTAGGAGAATTACATTGGTAGTGCTGTCCTTTTTGTCATGGTTATTGATTACTGATAATTGATAATCAATAAACACCCGCTCAGGCACAATTTTTAACCTCCCAAAAATTCCGCCTTCGCTCCGGAAAGCCGTCCATGAATTCATTTCTTATTTGTTTATGTAAACCAATAACCACGCCAAAAAATATAATTCGTCTTGTCGACGTGTTGCCGCTCCAATTATAATTCCAAACTTTTATTATCCCGTTAGTTTGTACCAAAATTCCCTTTCAGCAGAAAAAATAACTTGCTCCTTAAAGTCGCAAGATATTTTTTCCGAGTACCCGAGCCGGGCGCACCTTGCAGCTCCATTCGAAGACTCATTGCGCAGCAAGCTGCTTAGGAGAAAAATAAAAAAACACAAAAAACAAAAAACAATCGGGCATCTGTAACCCGGGTTGACTGCTTTCGTCCAAAAAAAAAAGGCGACCGAAACAAAAGAGCAAAAATACAGCGGTGGAAGTCGCGGAAAGGCAAAAAAAAATAACAAGTTTTATATATGCGTTCCGCTTCGCTGCACTTCTTTAGTTGAATTCGTCATTTTTTTTCGCCTTTCCTTCATCGCCTCCCCCCGCTGTAACACAAGCATCGTTTGTTTCGTTCGTCTTTTTTTTTTCTGTTTTATGTGGCTCTAGGGCTTTCGGGGTTTGCGTTTTGGTTTTGGATTTCAAAAGAAATTTTTTTTTACAAAATATAAAGGTGACAAAATGATAAAAATTGATCTGTTAAAAACTCAACGATGTTCTAAAGGTTTAGTTCGCTTAAAACAAATTATCAATAATTCCGGAATCTGTTATTACGAAGTTTTGCAGTATGCTAATAATGGAACTTTAACTTGGGATAAATTTTATTCCTATCAAGAAGCTTTCGATTATTTCTATTCTATTGTACCTAAAAAATCAAAACCTAAACAACTTATCCCGTTTGCGGGAACTTATTTTTTATAACATTATTTGAAAGGTGTTCAAATGAAAAGATTAAATTCTATTGCGTCTCAAGCTTTGCGGCATGGCTGCAATTATTATGGGCTGGTTGATCCCTTAAATGAAAATGGGGAATTCGTTCTTCTGTTTAAGAATTTTGAAAAGTCTCTAAAATTTTGTGGATGGCTGGAAACACATGGATTTCAATTTCATTTCCGATTCAAACGTGAATTTTCAAATATTTATGTAAAATTTAGCGTCCCGTTTGTTGTAAAGAAAAATACATTATTCAAAAATTTTAATCTTTTTCTTAAAAATTATAGCTCCGTTTGCAGTTTTGGCTTTCCTTACGTACACCCGAATAAACAGAAACCGGCTCCAAAACCTGACCCATCTTATTTAGCCTATTTAAGCAATGATGATTTATATTTTTTGAAACGCGCCCAGAAATATGCAGCAGAACGCGCCGCTAAAAGTGAAATGCCTTGGGAAAATATCAACCGTATGTAAAATCTTTTTTTAACAACGCCGCTGCACATGCAGCGGCAAATTTTAAGGAGTTAGTATGAAAAAGCAAGAATTATTTGAAAGTATCACGGATTCGATTATATCTGAGATTGAAAACGGTAAATTAGTTTGGCGAAGACCTTGGAAGCAAGGGTTGCCGGCTAATTACATTTCAAAAAAAGTTTATCAGGGATTAAATTTTCTATTACTTTGCCTTGATAACGTCACACAACCCTTTTACCTTACTTTCTTACAGGCAAAACAAAAAGAACTTCACATTAAAAAAGGGGCGAAGGGAAGACAAATAGTATTTTATAAAATGCAAAGTAACTTCAGGCAGAATAATAATGGAGAACTTGAAGAAGATTCTTTTCCGATGCTTCGCTATTCTTATGTTTTCAACCTTGACGATATTGAAGGCTGTGAAATCCCAACTCCCACCCTTTCCGCACCTTCTGAATTACTTCAAGATATTATCTCAATTCATAACCCGACAATTGAAAATAATACTACACGCTGTTACTATTCCGAAGAACTAAACCTTATTTCAACACCGGCAGTGAATTCTTTCACCAGTGAAGAAGAATATTTTTCAAGTTTATTTCATGAATTAGTACATTGGACCGGACACAAAAGCCGCCTAAATCGGCAGCTCACACACGATATAAAAGACGATGATTACAGCTTTGAAGAACTAATCGCAGAAATCGGAAGCTCGTATTTATGCGGACTATGCGGAATAGAAAACACACTGAATAACAGCGCAGCATATTTAAACGGATGGTTAAAGATAGGGAAGATGGATAAATCCTTTATTCCCAAAGCAGCAATTCAGGCACAAAAAGCAGTCAACTATTTAATCAACAAAACCGAAGACGCCGCGTAAATGCGGCTCTTCCCGGAGGACAATAAAATGAACGACCTAAAAACCCTTTTTGACGAGTGCGAAAAAAATAATTGGATACCTCAGCACGACTGTAAAAAAAACCTTAAAATAATCTCACAACTTCATTCAGTAAATTCAAGTCATAATATAATTATCGAACAAATTACACAGTGTAAAATCTGCGGAAAGAAATTTGAAGAATCAGACCCAAAAGGAATAAAGTAAAATAATCTCAAAAGGGAAGAGCCGCACAAATGCAGCTCTTCCCGGAAGGAAAAGCAAAATAAATTATATGTTTTAATAACTCCGCCAAATAACCTTTGTACCCGCCGTGGCGAGTTGTCACTTTGTTTTTTCCCTTTGTCACTCGTCACTTGTCGCTAGAAATCCGTTTCCCCTAAATTATACTTCTTCATAAAATATTCCCATGTAAACTTCACTCCCATATCCATCAGAATCTTATCCCGCTCAACACTTGCCTCGATTACACTTTCCTTTTTGGACAACTTAATTTTCGGAGAGTCCTTTAATCCATAGATGAGCCGTATATAATAACTGATAATTTTATTTATCACCCCTTCGACAAGCTTCTTATCGCTTACTCCCATATTACCCATCATATCCCGGTGAATATAAGTAGCCGCATAAGAGCCGATCTTTCCCATCTCAGTTGTAAGCGTCACCGTCAATACTGCATTAGAAATTCCATTGTTATAAAAATCCGCCAAATACCGGTACAAATCCCCGACCTCATAACGTGGCAGCTCTTTTATTTCAATTGATAAAGGAACGAGAAGTGAAGCTTCCATGCTGTAGTCTGCTAACGGAACGTTTGAAACGAGAAGTTGGAGCGGTGGCTGGGAATGAGATAAAAAAATCATACTTCATAAGTTATAGTTGATGCTTGCTATCACCGGTAGAAAGCTTCCCTTTGAATTAAGAAGCTGGCTGAATCTTCCTTCCAGGCCTAATCCAATCTTAGAATTTACCGGTATTATAAATCCAATCCCGATACCCAAAAATATGTCTGTGCTTGAAACACCCGAGTCATAATACTTCGAATAAGAAACTTTCTGTGGGTTAGAATCAAACCATTCTGAGATTGTAATATCTCCGGCGTTAAGTATGTAAAGACCCATCCTTAAGGATATGAAAGGATTGATAAAATGTACTTGCGAACTGAATCGCATCCCTATTGATGTCTCATACGCATTGGAAGGTTGTCCGGATACACTGTATCTAAGCCCTGCAATAGCTGGGAAGGAAAGAAACAAACTATTGCCGGTATAAGGATAATGACTATAAAGTAAATTTAATGTTACATCAGTGTTAGGCATGATCCTGTAGCCCACACCTCCACCCATAGCCCACCCATCTCCCCAGTTGCTCATAGTACCCTGACCAAAAGCATTGTAAGATTTCCCGCCTTGTATCTCAATTCGCAAGTTGGTTTGCCCCAAGGCGTTGCATGAGTAAAAAAGTGCGATCAATGTTAGCGAAATTATATTTGCGATATTCTTATTCTCCTTTTAGTATTTATTCTTTACAAGTATTAGCTAACAGTTAAAATGTTCCTCTTAGCATTTCATTTCAACAACAAAAGTTTCTTTGTTACACAATAGTTTCCGGCTTGAAGCCTAT
>JAKBMG010000148.1 GCA_021831685.1 Bacteroidota bacterium
GTTACTTCAAGCGGATCTTCTGTAGGCTGCCATTTTAACGTGACATCACCAGCACTGTCCATTGAACTCATAAAATGATTTACCGGTAATGGCTCTACAACGTATTTATAATGATTCTGTGTGGCTATGAACCGAAGCATCCCTTTGTATATAGCCCTTGCTACATCAAACCGGAATTGAGGATTGTGGGCAAACTTCATATCAAGAAAATTCTGATGCGATAAAAGCTCTATTAAAAGTGAAGGTACATTAGGACTGCGGGATTCGCTATAATTTCCGTTTTCTAAGTGACGTCGTGTCCAAGCAGGGTCATATTTAGCTCTTATGTCACTAACTATTTGTGTCTGTACAAGATCGGCAAGGTCACGATTTGCAAGACGCGACATTCCGTCAGGGAAATATGGTTTATGCTTTGCATCGGAAATGCTGTAAATAGAAAGCGTTCCGATAGTAGTATCGTTGTGAGTAATTCCTGCGTCTGTATGAAAAGCTAAAGAAAGATCGACCGGGATACCAAGACCTTTTATGTCTCTATCAAGGTTAGGCCCGAATGGTTTTCCGTATAAATAGTTTACATATTCCGGACGACTTTGGTAATCATCGTTATAATCATTTTTGTTTTTGTTCAAATCATAAACAAGTGAATCCGGCATTCCTGCATATTGAAGATAATATCTAGCTCCTTCAAATATTTTAGGACGACCGCTCGCTTCTCCTCCTCTTTCTATTATTCCCATACCACCTCCGAAACGAACAGCATCGCATGAAATAATTTTACCGGGCTCTCCGCTTTTGTTTGTCAAAACAACTTTGTCTTCTTTAGGATGATAACCCTTTTCAAATTTAAATTCACCTAGATAAATCCAAGTGCTTCCGCCAATTTGCTGATTCACCTTAAATTCCGTTTTTACGCCGCTATGGTAAATAGTATATCTTGCGTCGGAAACATTTCTATCTGATGCATGATATGAAATATAAACCGCGTAATGACCGTCTTCAGGAATATTCGGTATCCAACTGACTGAAGCTGATACTTTTGTATCGGAATGTACAGTCCTATATGTCCCTTTTTCAAATGGATTATAATCAGATGGATAGGGGGGATTACCGGAAGCAAAGCCTGCACTTATACCTTTACTCCACCTGTGCTTTCTATCTTTTTTTGTCTCTAAATAGCATCTTTTTTTCACATCTTTGCGAGAATCATTATCAACGACAACTGAATATTTTTGTATGTCCCTTTCCCGGGGATCAAAAACTACCGCCCCCGCATTTTCAAGCATAGGCAATAAATATGGTACTGTGAAAGAGAGTGGTAGCAGATCTTCTACTGACTGAAAAAGCCTAGGGCGCTGCCATTCCCATCTGTCTTCCTTATTTGCATAGTACCAACCATGGCTCGGCCATACTACAATATTTCTATTAAACAACCCGCTGGATGGAATAAATGTTTTACTTATGTCTTGAGTAACAGGGGAGGGGCGATTTTTATTAGCAGGCATACGCGCTGTATCATATTCAGTAGTATCACTCCTAAAATAATTAGGGATCAAATCCTCTATTGGAAAACCTAGCGTCTTAATAGTAAATGAATAATCTTTATAATCTTCTCCAAAGTCACTCTTTACTTCAGAATAAATATCATTAACATTGTCTTGGCGAAATGGAATGTAAGAAAGTTCTTTGTTGCAGATAATAACAATTGTTTTTTTTACCGAATCAATTTTTATTGACTCCACTCTAGAACCCCTAAGAGAATCAATAAAGGAGACTATTTCCTTTTTAACTGTGTCTACCTTACTTTCTTTGTTTATGCTAACCGGGGGCTTAGGCTTAGTTGTCTCTTTCTCCAAAGTACCTGTAGAACAGCTATAAAATAAAGTTGATATTAGAAAAATAGTAAAGAAATAAATGTAAAATTTTCTCATCTATACTCCGATTTTATTGCTTGAAGTGTTTCCTTGTGGAAATCTAATTAATATACTTTGCGATTATATTTTCCCAAACTAAATAACCTTTCCCTAATAAATGTACACCGTCATTTGAATATCTTTCATCGAGTCTTCCATTATTATCTAAAACTTTGGAAAATACATCGATATAAGTTAGCCCATATTTGTTTGCAACAGTTTGTAGTTGTTCATTTAGAGCCTTTATTTTATCGTTAGTTGCATTCCCTTTATAATAAATATCATTTGTAGGAAGTACGCTATGAATGTAGATCTCTGTCAACGGCGATTGAGCTTTTATTCTCTCAATTATTCTATTGTAATTGCTGACGATCAAATCCAATGGTGAGCCTGATGATAGGTCATTAATCCCAATCATAATAAATATCTTTTTAGGCTTTGCCTCTAAAGTTTTATCGATCCTATTTAGAATCCCCTCTGTTGAATCACTTATAATCCCTCGATTCTTTATATTTGAATTCTGAAGCAGCTCACTCCACTCGCAGCCGTCAATAATACTGTCGCCAACAAATATTATCCCATTATCTTCATTCGGTAAAATTTCAAAATGACTGGCCCTCTGTTCATAGTAAGGAGTAGGAAGTCCGGAAGTAATTATTCCTGACGGCCTCTTTGAAGTCAGACGTAGTTTGTAAAATATGTATGCAATTCCGCCTTTGCTATAACTTATTTTTGTAACCAAAAGAATCAGTAAAAGATTAATCAACAATGAAAAAATTAAGAAAAAATTCACCATTAGTGTCGCATTCACATTCTATATCTTTATAGTATTACCATTTTAATCTTTGCCTGCCTGCCGGCAGAGACTGCTGCACAACTCCAAAATGTCATTTCGAAGGATCCGCCGCGGCGGACTCGACTGAGAAATCCCATGTTCAACTTGATCACCCGAACTATTCGTGGGATTTCTCACCGGCTAATCCGCTGAAAGCGGACGGATTCGAAATGACAATTGTTTTCATTTCATATCCGAAGGAACCTTCGTTAAAAATGATCACTAACAAAAAGTCTTGTCATTCGAAGGAGCTTGCCATTCCATCTTCCATATTATCTAAAATGTCGGCATGTCCCCTGCAACATTAGTATTTACTTTCTTGCTAATATTAAACTTGAATATATTTTGCGGTTTGGTTAATCGGACAATCTTTAGATTCTTTATTTTTTTAAGCGATACTATCTGATCGCCAAATCCGTTCGTGCCTTTTTGGCTTGACCAGTAGGTTACACATTTATCACCATTTTTTTCAATATACCAGCCAAGGAATATTACTGAATGTCCTATTCCGCTTTTCCACGAAATGTTCATAAAATCACCGGGGATTGCATCCTTCGGTTTAACTACTTTGCCCATATTCGAGTATTGAACTAAAGCAAATTCACTTCCAAAACCATCGGCATTCCAAATTCCCCAATATTTAATCCAGTCGTTTCTCCTGCCTCCGTTTGGTTCCTGCATTTTCATTGCTTCAAGTCGGCCTTTTGAGAGCTTATTTGCTTGGTTACTAAGTATAAAATCTAAAGCAGTTATTAGTACCGAATACGTTGAGCCGCTGCAGTAGCTCGAACTTCGAGTAGGTTTTATTAGAGAACTTCCAAATAATTTTAAGTCATATCCTATAGGCGATTCTGTAGGTGTAGAATCTATCCCTATAAAATATCCCCCCCCATCCATAGCATGAGATTGTACTGTATCTATTGCCCTTAATACTTCAAGATTATAAGACCTGGAATATTTAGAATAATTCTTGAAATGATCTAAATTCTGAAATTTAGCAGATATATCTCCCGGCTTTAAAATAAGCCACTTATTCTGACACTTCGTTATTTTGGGAAGACCGAAGAATATTATAGCAAATATTAAAATAACTAGATTTGTTTTATAACCCTTCATATAAGTTGCTGACATATTATTTGTAAAATTTATTTCTTTGTGATAAAACATACCATTCTTAACTAAATAAATCAATAAATAAACACCATGGTTTAATAATCTTACACTGATTAAAAATTACATCGTATGTGCAAAAAAGTGACCCCTTTTTAATTAAAAATCAGTGTTTTGTTGATTCCTAATATTCTGATAAGTGGTATACTATTTGATCCTTTTGAAAGAAAATGAGTTATCCATGAAACAATTAAATCTCGATTCGTTTATTCTTCAAGAAAGTGACCCGGAAATAAGTCATTACAAAATCCTTTCTGGATTAAGTGTATACCGGAATGAATTAAGCAAAAATAGGTTGTATCCATCGCTGCAGGAACTTGTTCATCTGTCGTCTCAACTTCAGGATATTTTGTATAAAAGAGATAATTTTTCAATACTTCTTTCTAAGCAGAAAAGTAGTATAAACTTTAAGGAGGAAAATTTAATTTTAAGTATTCCCGGTCAGACAGTAGAGTACAATGATTGTGTTTATGATTTAATAGAATGGTCGCTTCCGTTAATCAAATCTTTAATTGAAGAGGCTTATGTAATTTATGATTTTGTCGCAGAAAATATTTCTATTATCGAAGTAGGCGTATCGCCGGCCTTTAAAGACGAAGGGTTTCTAATGCTTCCGGATGTTAAAAATGAAATTCTTCAAGTCCACAGATATAGAAGTATTATTTACTCAACTCAAAGTAGCCCATATCACTCACTTAGAACCTCGTTCCTGGAAAATCATAAATTATCGGATTTATCAAACTCGCTTGAATTATTGAAACATAATCTCCTAATAAAATATGATGAAAGACCAAACCTCGCAACTTTTGTTTGTAGAGTTGATATAGATGTTCCTTTTGACGAAACAATTTTCCTCATTGCTAAGAGAAAATTGTTAAATCTCTTAATAAAATAAATTCTGAGTTTACTAAGACAAAGTAATAAAATCAATTAAAATATGACCCGTCTCGTTAAGCAGCGGATCATCTTTTGGCTCAGTTTCTGTTGATATTTCACCCTTCTTAAGCAATTTCAATCCAAGTCGTTTCCTAAGTTCATTTTCCTTTTCAAATTTTTTCTGCTCAGCGTCATCCATTTCCTTTTTTCTGACAGCCTCGTTTAAGGATAATGTCTTCTTGTCGTGTGATTCATGGTATTCTTTTATTTCATCCAGATATTCGTCAAATTCGGGATCATTTTTTATTCTGGAATCATGTTCTGCAATCAATTTAGGAATAAAACTTTTTAAATTTCCAAATGGTTTATATTCAGTTGCATTGATTTGATCCCAAGGTAACGAACTTGGTTCAGCACTCTCCATATATTCATTTGAATCAAAAGCTGAAGGGTATTGAATATCCGGTACTACCCCCATGTGCTGTGTACTTGCTCCGGTAATTCTATAAAATTTCGCTATGGTCAATTTTACCTGTCCTAATTTTCCGTTCTCGTTAGGCATTAGCCGGTTTAAATCAATTAAGTTTTGAACTGTCCCTTTTCCGTAAGTTTGTTCGCCTATTATTAAACCACGCCCATAATCTTGAATAGCAGCTGAGAATATTTCGGAAGCTGAGGCGCTGAAACGGTTTACTAATACTACAAGCGGGCCGCTGTAATCAATGGCAGAATCTGGATCATCCTCAACTCTAATATTACCGTCTGAATTTCTAATTTGTACTACGGGACCATTCTTTATGAATAATCCGGTAAGTTTAATGGCTTCCTCTAAAGAACCGCCGCCGTTATTTCTAAGATCGATTATAATTCCTTTAACATTAGCGCTCTTTAACTCATCAACTAATTTTTGGACATCTCTGGTCGTGCTCTTGAAATTTTTGTCGCCGCGCTGCTCTGCCTCAAAATCACTGTAAAAAGCAGGAATAGTTATCACACCTAATTTATAATCTTTACCGTCATTTTTTAAATTGAGGATTTTATCTTTTGCTGATTGTTCTTTTAAAGTAATTTTATCACGAACCAAAGTAATCTCGCGCGGTTTCGCATTTACCCCTTCGCTAGCAGGAATAATTTGCAGCCTGACAATGCTCCCCTTAGGACCGCGTATTAATGCGACCACATCGGTTAATCTCCAACCAATTACATCTACCATTTCACCGTCTTTTCCTTGAGCAACACCCGTTATCTTGTCATCCCGGTGAAGTAACTTACTTTTGAACGCTGGTCCACCCGGAATAACCTCGGCAATTTTTGTGTAATCATCCTCGGATTGAAGCTGTGCACCGATTCCTTCTAATGATCTACTCATATCAATCTTAAAGTTTTCCGAAGTCGCAGGTGAAAAATAATCTGTATGCGGGTCAATAGATTCAGTAAAGGAATTTTCAAATAGCTGAAAAACATCTTCGCTTTGTGTCTGCATTACACTGCGCCTTACATTTTCATAACGTTTGGTTAAAAGACTTTGAATGTCAGACCATTTCTTACCGGTTAATAATAAATTTAAAGCATCATTCTTTACTTTTTTGCGCCAAAGTTCGTTAAGCTCTGTAGTATCTTTTGCCCAGGGCGCTTTATCTCTATCTAACTGCAGTGATTCTTTTTTATTGAAATCAAATTCCTTCTTCAATAATCCTTCTGCGTAATCAAGTCTTTCATTTACCCGCTGACGGAATACGTTAAAAATTTTGTAAGCAGGGAGTAGGTTGCCGTCTTTTATGTCATCATCAAGTTGGAATCTGTACTTATCAAAATTATCGATATCGGAAGCAAGGAAATAGCTTCTATTGTAATCAATAGATTTTAAATACCGGTTGAAAATTACATTTGACAGGGAATCATCTAATCTAAATTTACTATAATGATACCTGGTCAATATTGTATTTATTATTTCATCTTCGCTTGAAAGATATTTAGCCGGCTCAATAACTTTTGAAGTGTCCTGCGAAATCGGAGGGTCGTTCTTAAAGTAAAATGTTCGCGCTAAAAAAATATTTGCAGCAAGTAAAATTATTGCTATTGCAAGGATCTTCTTCATAAGTTTTCTCGAAGGTTTCTTCATTAAGTTATTGATTGTTGATTATAAAATGTATCTGAATTTTTTATATTATTAACTTAAGTTACGCAAAAATATCTTTTTGAAATAACCCAAAATTCGAAAAAATTGGTCAATTCCATTTCTCCATTGTTCCACCACCCCATTACTGTTGCCCCACTACCTCAGCTTAGATGCAAAATCATAAACTTCTTTTGCATGTTTCTCTATATTAGTGACATTAATAATCTTTCTGATTATTCCGTTTTTATCTACGATAAATGTTACCCTGTTGTCGTATCCGCCTTTTCCATAAACACCATAAGACTTAGATACTTTTGTGCTTGCATCGGAAAGCAATGGGAAATTTAGATTGTTGTCTTTAATAAATTTTTTTATTTCTGGTTTAGTATCAACACTTATTCCAAGTACCTGAATTTTTTCTTTTTGGAATTTTCCCCAATCGTCTCTGATTCCGCATGCCTCTTTTGTACACCCAGCTGTACCTGCCTTGGGATAAAAGTAAACAATCACTGGCATTTTACCCTTGTAAGAAGATAAAGTGTAAGATTTACCGTATGAATCTTCCAACTTAAAATTCGGTGCTTTCATCCCGATTTTCAATTCCTTCGGTTTTTCTGCGAAAACAAAAGACGAAATGGATACAAACAAAACAAAAACATAAAACAAGCTTTTAGTTCTCATTATGGTTCTCCTAAATATTTTTTATTAATTCAAGTTACGTAAAAAGAGCCTTTCGGAATGATGGGATAATGAAATATTGAAGAAAATCGCTCAACTCCAAAACTCCATTACTCCACCATTCCCATTCTCTTACAAGTCTAAATATAAATCTATAAGCCTTCTCTAAATGTTATTTTCAACACTTCTGGCAAAAATATAATCTACGTTGTCTAACATCTTATTGTAATCAAAAACTTCTTTGATTTCCTTTTCGGTAAGGTATTTACGTGCTTCACCTGAACTTATAAGTTCACTTTCTAAATCTTTTGTTTGATCAGCCCAAACATCCATGGCTGATGTTTGAACAATTTTGTATGCATCTTCACGTGAAGCCCCTTTACTTACTAATTTAAGTAAGACAGTTTGAGAAAATACAAGTCCTCTAGTGAGATTCAGATTTTTAATCATGTTTTTAGGATAAACTAACAGATTTTTTATCAACTGTGTCGCAAGATCAAGCATATAATCTAGGGCGATGCAGCTATCCGGCACTATGATTCGTTCTACTGAAGAGTGGGAAATATCTCTTTCATGCCAAAGAGCCACGTCTTCAATAGCAGCCGTAGCATTACCGCGAAGCACCCGCGATAGCCCAGCAATCCGCTCACTTACAATAGGATTTCTTTTGTGCGGCATAGCAGAAGAACCCTTTTGCCCTTTTGAAAAATATTCTTCAGCTTCTAAAACTTCGGTCCTTTGAAGATGCCTTATTTCTAACGCAATTTTTTCCAAAGAAGCACCAACGATTGCCAGTGTAGTTATAAACTCTGCATGCCTATCCCTTTGTATAATTTGAGTCGAAACAGGCGCGGGTTTTAATCCTAACTTCTTACAAACATATTCTTCCACTTTGGGAGAGAGGTGTTCAAAAGTTCCGACAGCTCCCGAAATTTGCCCGACGCTGATCGTATCAATTGCATTTTCTAACCGCTTAATATTTCTTTTAGCTTCTTCGTACCAAAGTGCAAACTTTAAGCCCATGGTTGTTGGTTCGGCATGTATACCGTGTGACCGCCCTACGCAAATTGTATTTTTATGTTCGATAGCTTTTTCTTTTAATGCGGCTTTCAGATCATTTAGCCTTTTCAATAACTGCTCACCTGCTGCCTTCATCTGAAGTGACAGTGTTGTATCTAAAATATCGGACGAGGTCATTCCGTAATGGATGTGCCGCGATTCAGGGCCGACATACTCTGCAACATTAGTTAAAAATGCAATTACATCGTGCTTTGTTGTTTCTTCTATTTCAAGAACTTTTTTAATATCGAAATTTGCTTTTTGTTTTATTACTTCAACATCTGCCTTCGGTATTTCTCCAAGCTCGCTTCTTGCTTCACAAGCAAGTATTTCTATTTGAAGCCAGGTGCGATACTTAAATTCGTCCTGCCAAATTTTCCCCATCGCCGGAAGTGTGTATCTCTCAATCATTAATGGTTTTCTCCAGATTCATTTGTTTAGTAATTTCTTTGTTTTCCCGAAGTAATTTTAACGTAATTGTTTGACCGCTTCTAAATTGTTTGAATACACCGACCAATGTTTGATCATCAATTATTTTGTAATCGTTTACTTGAAGAATTATATCCCCGGATTTTATTCCCGCCATACTTGCCGGAGAATTTGGAATAACTTCAGTTACAATAACGCCCCTTACCGAAGGTAGTTTATAATATTTTGCTATACCTTCGTCAACCGTTTGAATCTTTAATCCTATGTTAAAGTTTCTATCTATCTTTCCATACTCCTTTAACTCTGTAATTACTTTTTTAATTCTATTGATTGGGATAGCAAAGCCCAGTCCAATATTGCCTTGAACACCATCAGCAGTATAAATCAGAGTATTCATACCTATAACTTCACCGAGACTATTAGCAAGAGGTCCACCGCTATTACCGCCGTTTATAGCCGCATCCGTTTGAAGCATATTTAAATAATAACGGTTATTTATCGGTTCCAAATTCATTCCGGTTGAACTAATGACACCTACCGTAACTGTAGGTTTGTCATTTACATTAAAAAGCCCGAAGGGATTTCCGAAAGCAATAACCCATTCTCCGATCATTACGCCATCTGAATTTCCTAGTGTAACATAAGGAAGATTATGCCCCTCAATTTTAAGAAGGCATATATCTGTAGCATGATCTGTTCCTATTAGCTTTGCTTTATATTCTTTGCCGTTTGTCAAGGTAACTGTAATTTCTGAAGCATTTCCCGCTACATGGTCATTAGTGACAATATATCCGTCCGGTGAAATTAGAAAACCTGAACCAAGCTCTTTTACTTTTTGATTGTATGTGCCTTGATTGCCAAAAAATTGTTGAAAAAATGGATCATTAAAAAAATTACTGAAGGGGGATGAGTATTGTTGTATTTCGGTAACATTTATTCCAACTACGGCGGGACTAACTTTCTGAACGGTTTCTGTAATTGCCGTCTTTCTAGAGCTGTCAATACTGTTGCTATTGTAAGATACTAACGAAGCATTTCCCTTTGCTTCGTAATAGAGGGGTGTTTTTGTCTGGGCCTTAAATTTAAGCGGGCTGATTAGAATGACTAATCCGGTTAAAAACATTATAATTTTTTTATTTTTAATCATTATTCTTCCTTTTGAAATCAGTCTTTTTTAGAATATACTTTGTTTTGAGTGATTAGACTTTGCAAGGGCTCAAAATGTTTTATCAGTATAATTAGAAGAATTGCAGGAGCAAAAATATTAAATGTCGAAAATGAATCCGGTCTTGGAAAGGTAAACCTAAAAAAGAATCTTGAAAATGAAAAAATAAATATCATGGAAAAGACAGTCGCAAATACATTTGAAATGATTATCTCACGCTTAACCAAATAAAACAAAACCCAGATTACAACCCACAGAAAGACCAATAAAGGGGAAAGCAAAAGAAGCCCGCCCGCAGCTGTAGCCAAGCCTCTGCCGCCTTTAAAAGAAATCCAAGGGCTATAGCAATGCCCAACCACCGCAAATAAAAGAGCTATCGAGGGAAATATAAAATTTAAATGGAAAATTAAAATCATTAAATACACACTTAATAATCCCTTTAAAGCATCTACCAAAAAAATAAATAAACCGAGAGACTTAGAATTTGTTATCTCAAAAGCATTCATAGCTCCGACGTTTCCAGTACCCGTCTTTGTAATGTCAATACTTTTGGCTCTCTTCAAAAATATATAAGCGGAAGGGAATGATCCTAGAATATATCCCACCGCTGCAGATAAAATGTATAGCATTTATAAACTAAAATTGTTTTATTAAACAAATTTACTAAAAATTAAGTATTATGAATAACCGGGCTCTTTCCCATCACAACTAATATATGACAAGTCCTTACGAGAATGCGATACTGATATATAGAATTGCCGTTTATCCGCAATGGCGGATTGTTTTTTATGTCAAGATATTTGAAATGATGATTTTCCATATCCCATTGCGGCTTGCTGCGCTAAGCTTTGTCGCCTATAAGATGGAATCAAATTGGAAAAGTGCGCCATTCGGCAAAAGTAATTTGCCAGTCCTCAAAAATTTTATACAAAACACTTGACATTATCAAAATCAATACTTACATTCTGAAAGATTAAAAAAGGAGGCTTCGATGAAACGTGTAAAACGTTTTTTGATGCTTGTTGTACTCATAGCTCCTTCTAGTTTAATTGCACAGGAGAGTCCCAAGCAACAAGTTCTTCCTGATATTACAAGTATTAATGTACATTCCCTTGGTCCGCAGAGAATCAGTAGTCTCCCCCCAGTTCCCGTTCCGGTTGATAACCCACAAACGAGCATGAAGGTACAGCTTGGCAAACAGCTTTACTTTGATACCCGTTTATCAAAGGACAATACGGTTAGCTGCCAGACGTGCCATAGCCCATCCATGGGCTGGTCAGATGCAGGTCCGACAAGCACCGGTATTAATGGACAAAAAGGGACCCGCAGAGCCCCACCTGTTTCAAACGCCGCCTATAACCCTCTGCAATTCTGGGATGGAAGAGCCGCTAGTCTTGAAGATCAGGCAGAAGGCCCTATGCAGAATCCGGTGGAGATGGGCAATACGCTCGATAATGTGGTTAAGACGCTTAACAGCGTTCCCGGTTACGTCGAAGAGTTTAAGCAGGTGTTTTGGACAACGCCTATCACTATCGATCAGGTTATCAAAGCTATTGCTGCATTTGAGCGCATTGTTATAACAACAGATTCGCCATTCGATAGATACATCGGAGGTGATAGGAAGGCTCTTTCACCACTTGAAAAACAGGGTATGGCAATCTTCAACGGCAAAGGACACTGCACTTCATGTCACTGGGGACCTAACTTCAGTGATGGTAGATTCCATAATCTTGGCGCCGTGCAAACAGGACCTTTAAATGTTGATAATGGCAGATACGATGTAACACATAATCCCAAAGATATGAGTGCATTTAAAACACCAACTGTAAGGGATGCAGGACTGCGTCCACCTTATATGCATGACGGTTCGGAAAAGACACTTGAGAGCGTAGTTGATTTCTATAACAAAGGTGGAGGCGATAATGATTCCAATCTTGATCCCTTGATCGTGCCACTTGGATTGTCGAAGGAAGAGGTCAAGGCTTTGGTCGCATTTATGAGTGTTGCATTAACAAGTAGCAATCCGGAAGTCGCTCATTTAAAACCGGTCCATACTTCTGAGTTGCCTAAATAAGGAGGCTACCATGAAAAAACTTTATATCTTAATATTATCGCTCATAGCTCTATCTTTTCTGATGCCGGATACGATTTATGCCATACCGGCGTTTGCACGAAAATATGGATTTACTTGCACAATGTGTCACACAGCGTATCCAAAGTTAAATGACTTTGGTCAGAGGTTCAGAGACAATGGCTATCAAATCCCCGGACAAGAAGGTTCCGAGAAAAATGTTCTTGAAATACCTCCGCCTATATCATTAAGAACATCAACGGGACTTTCTATATACGATTCAAAACAGGGTACTACTTCAGGCTTTAATGTCTACGGGCTTGATCTGCTTGCAGCGGGTGTACTTCACAAAAACATATCGTTCTTAATCGTCTATACCCCAAGAATTGATGTGCCTGCAGCGAATTATACAGGTACCAACCCATCCCAGCCGGGTTCAATGGAGTCCGCAAATATAGTATTCAGCAACATCATACAGGATGCTTTCAACCTGAGAATAGGCAGATTTGAACCTGCTCCTCAGGTGTTCAGTTCCCACCGCTCATTCTACATCATGGAGCCCTATGAAGTTTATTCTTTCATGACACCTGCAAACAGCTTTGTGTTTGCTGATAATCAAATCGGCGTTGAGGCAACAGGGCATTTCAAGAACGGCTTTAAGTATGGAGTCGGTATTGTTAACGGCAACGGCGGCAATCCCGATAACAGCAACTATAAAGATGTATACCTTAACCTTATTCAAGTAATTGGTAAAGGTGATGGACAAAGTGCCGGGCAGAGGGTAGGCCTCTTTGGTTACTATGGATGGCAGCCCACTGTTTTGCCGGGAACTGTTGTTGCACCAACAGGCGAAACAAATGGCGGGGGCAACAAACCGTTTTACAGGCTCGGTGGCGATGTGAGCTTGAATTGGTCAACATTGAATCTCGAAATGCTTCTCATGCAGGGTAATGATGATAAGGCTCTCAACACATTGGTCCCCTCAACAGATTATCGATATTCGGGTGGGTTTGTAGAGGTTGATTGGGCAGCATTGATGAATAATAGACTTATAGCCTCTGTGCTTTACAACTGGGTTTCTCCGCCATCCTATGACAACGGAAGGGCTATCAAAGCATACTCCCTGCTTGTGAGGCATTATCTTGGAGACTGGACAGCGTTCAATGTCGTACTACATGGAGAGTATACTTATAGGGAAATAGGAACCACAAACCCAATCAAGGATAATCTTTTTACGATACTTGTTGACTTTGACTTTTAACTTGAGAATTCCCTGTAGTGTGATGTCAAATAGAGAGAACCCGCCAAATCCGAAACTTGCAATGAATCCGTGAATGATTGTCCACTTGGCAGGCAGCGGCAGTGATAAGTTGTACACAGCTCTGCTTCAATTCATGTTGACTTGGTTATGAAACGCTTTACCAACTAACATGTAAAATCACCTGAGATTGTGCAATGGGAATAATTATACTTCCGAATGTGTTTCGCCCTCCTTAGCATTTGATGCGTGGGCAATAAGTCCGGATTCATCAAGAGCTTCATATACTAAATCTACTGCGATGCTAAACGCAGGCATCCCGCCGACTATGGCAGCAGTCTCACAGACACCGTAGAGATCGCCCGGAGTGGCGCCCGCCCGCAATGCTCCTCGTACGTGTAACCTGGCGGGTTCCGTCTCGCCGATTGCAACCAACATAGCGAAATGAACCAACTGCTGGATTTTTGCGCCCAGTGGATTGTTGTGTATTAATATTTCGCGCATGTGTTCTACTGCTTCGACAGATTCCTCTTGTCCGGTCAATTCTGCGAGGGTAATGCGTCTCCTGATATTTTCAGGTATAAAACCAAGAAGAGTTCGGTAGTGTTCCAATAATTTTGTATCCATTAGCCAATCACCTTTTCAGTTTCCGACCATTCCATATATTCGGGCGCTATGAAGTCTAACTGCCGCATCAGTAAGTCGAGCTGACCGAGATGATAGGCATGATGCCCAAACATAGCCCAAAGAATTCCCATGCCCGTGTAGCGCCTTCCAACGAACGTAAATTCTTTTTCGAGATCGCTGACTGTTAGGTTTGACAGTGTTTGTCGATTCTGTTCGTGGGCACTCAGATAAGACTCTATCAGTTCCTTCCCGTCTTTTATTTTATCGAGGAGTTCAGAGTTGCCGGGAGTAGGAATTGCCGAACCATCAGGCATTGTACCAACAGCCTTTATCCAATGCTGTTCAGCTATGATGAAATGCCTGACAAGAGCACCAATAGTAATCTTGTTTACGCGTGTGCCCAGGAAGAGCGCATTGGAATCGTGGGGAATGGCGCTCCAATGTTCCTCCTTCAGCATGTTCAAGTAATCCACGGTGTGAATAGACTGTTGGACAAAGAGTGATTTGAAACGTTTAAATTCAATCATGAAATAGCCTCTTGTTTAATTAGTTAATAGCAAGTTCTCATACATGTTAATTGTCGAAGGAAAGTTAACAAAAAAGGATTACTATAACCTCCTTTCCTTCCTGATCCGGGCGAAACACCCATTCCGGATCACTTCACGCCGGTGTAGGGTTTGAACTCATAACGCTCGAAGATCTGCAGCGCCTTCGGCGATACCAGAAAATCCAGCCATTGCTTGGCTGCCTGCGGATGACTAGCACCCTTAACCATGGCTGCACCGTAGATAGCCGTGGTGTTGTCTTTGGCTG